>NZ_JBSGYQ010000034.1:0-55905 GCF_053610585.1 Streptomyces sp. NPDC054887
ATCGCCGCAGGCGACGCGACGCAGGAGCGCCCTTGACGCACCACCCCGGCCCACCGACACTCAAGCGCCCGGGGACGGCCCCACACCCCCCAGAAGCAACAAGTGGTTCACCCCGCCCGGCCCGAAAGCAACAATCGGCCCAAGCCCACCCACAACCCCAACCCCGACCCCAACCTCACCCCCTCCGCGCCGTTGCCACCTCGCGGAGGGCTGACAGTACGCGGGCCACCGCAGGGCCCGCTTCCGCTCCTCGGCGTACCGCCGCCACCACGTGGCGCTGCGGCTGGTCCGCGCTCAGGACCCGCATCACCACGCCCGTTCGCCGCTCCGCCGCCGCCATCCGCGGCACCAGCGCGACGCCCATCCCGGCCTCCACCATCGCCAGGATCGCCGTCCACCCGGCGGCACTGTGGGCCTGTTCCGGTACGAAGCCGGCCGCCTCGCACGCGTGGCGCGTGATCTCCGACCACGGCCCGCTCCCCCCGAAGATCCACGGCTCACCGGAGAGGTCCGCCAGCCTCAGCCCGGGCGCCGCCGCCATCGGGTGTCCCGCAGGGAGCGCCACGTCGAGCGGGTCAGCCAGCAGCGGCACGCGGGCCAGTTGCTGGTCGCGGGCGGTCGGCGCGTGCGCCGCCAGCGACAGCGCCAGGTCCACCGCCCCGCTCGCCAGCAGTTCGTACGCCTCCGCCGCCTCCGCCTCCCGCACCCGTACCTCCAGCGCGGGATGCGTCGTACGCAGGCGCTGGACCGCCGGCACCACCAGTGCGGGCACGGCCGTCGAGAACGCCCCCACCCTCACCTCCCCCGCCTCCCCGCGCACGTAGCCCGTCAACTCGGCGTCGGCCTGCTCCAGTTGAGCGAAGACAGCCTCCGCGTGCCGCAGCACCAGGTGGGCGGCGTCCGTCAGACGTACCCGCCGCCCGTGCGCCTCCAGCAGGGGTACGCCGAGTTGCTTGCCGAGGTTGGACAGTTGCTGCGATACGGCCGACGGCGTCATCATCAGCGCCTCGGCCGTCGCGGTGACGGTTCCCCGGTCGCGCAGAGTGCGCAGGATCCGCAGCTTCTTGATGTCCCACTCGGTCATGGGACGGAATGTATCCCGGGGTCCGTGCCGGTCTACGGCGAAAGCCTCACCCGTCACCTCTCCTCACCTCCGTCACCCCCGACGCCTCCGTCCACCCCCCGACACCCCCGTCACCTCCGCCTCCCAGCCGTCCCCACCCCCGCCGCCTTCGGATCCGCCACCCGCCCCGCACCGCCCCCGCCCCCGCCCCCAGCATCACTCCCCCCAGGATCAACGCCATGCAGACGATCTGCGCCGGGCCCGTCGCCTCGCCCAGCAGGGCGAAGGACAGCAGGGCGACGCATACCGGCTGGAGGTAGTAGACGGCGCCCGCCCTCGCGGCGCCGACCAGCGCGATCGCCTTGTTCCAGGCGAAGAACGCGACCGCGGAGGAGAAGACGCCCACGTAGACGAGCGGGCCGACCGTTCCCGCCGTCGGTTCGAAGCCGCCCTGGAGCGCCAGGCTGACGGCGTACGCCGGTACCAGCATCAACGCGCCGAGCACGAACGTGCTGAACAGGAACGCCAGTCCGCCGATCTCGGCCGGCTTGCGGCGCAACAGCGCGCTGTACGAACCGAACGTCACCGCAGCCGCCAGCATCCACAGGTCTCCTGCGGCGAAGTCCATGGCGAGCGAGCCCTTGCTGACCAGGAGCAGCACCCCGGCACAGGCCACCAGCATCCCGAAGGTGCGGCGCGCGCCGATGCGGGCGCCGCCCAGGCGTTCGTAAACGGCCATGAGGACGGGCGAGGCGGCCATGATCATGCCCATGTTGCCGGCCGATGTGGTGAGGCCGGCCTGGTTCACCAGGGTGTTGTAGACGGTGACGCCGAGGAGCGAGGCGAGTACGACGAAGCCCAGGTGGGCGCGTAGGACGGCTCGTTGGCGCCATGCCTCGCGGGCCGCGAAGGGGGCCACGGCGACGAGCGCCACGATCCAGCGCCAGAACGCCGCCTGCACGGGCGGGACCGAGTCGTGGAGGGCGCGGGAGGTGACGAAGCTGCCGGACCAGACGACCGTGGCGACGGCCGCGAGCACGAGACCCGCCGGCGCCACCTTCCCAACCCTCGCCCCAGCCCCTTCACCCCCGACCACCGCCGCCCTATCGCCCCTCGCCCGGGACCCGTCGCCTCCCACGCCCGGGGTCGAAACGGCGGCGGTCGCCGTCACCGTCACCCCCTCCCGCTCACTGCCGACGCGGACGTGGTGGTCCTGGACTGCCACTGGCGTTCCCTCCGACGGTCTCGTCCCCGCGGGCGGCCCGGTCTCGGGCTGATGGGGTTCGGTCGGTCTACCGTCGCACCACGTCATTCGACAGGTCCATCGAATCTTTCCGACTATTCCTTTCAGTCATTCTGAATGGTCGAGGCTCCGGTTGCACCCTCGACGGCCGAGCGAAAGTGACCTGCCCGAACAGCGTCGCTCCGAGCGCGATCGCCATCCCGACGAGTTGTACGGGCGCCAGGGCCTCGCCGAGCGCCGCCCAGCCGATCACCGCCGCGGTGAGCGGCGAAAGCGGGCCCAGGAAGGTCACCGAGGTCGCGGTGAGCCGGCCTATGCCGCGGAACCAGAGCCAGTACGCGACCGCCGTGTTCACCAGCGCGAGGTAGAGGTAACCGACGACGGCCCTCCCGTCGAGCGCCGGCGGTGCGCCCTCCACCAGGAAGGCGACGGGCGTGAGTAGGAGCCCGCCGGCGGTGAGTTGCCAGCCGGTCATGACCAGTGGCCCCACCCCCTCGGGCCGCCCCCACCGCTTGGTGAGCACCGTGCCGGCCGCCATGGAGGCGGACGAGGCCAGCGCCGCCACCACGCCGATCGCATCCAGCGCGGCGGTGGCCCGCAGCACCACCAGGCTCACGCCGAGCGCCGCCGCGATGCCGGTGAGCAGGGTGCGTACGGTCGGCTTCTCACCCAGGAGCAGCACCGCGAGCCCGGCCACCCACAGCGGCCCGAGGGAGCCGAAGGCGGCGGCCATACCCCCGGGCAGCCGGTACGCGGAGAGGAAGAGCAGCGGGAAGAACGCCCCGATGTTCAGCGCCCCGAGCGTCGCCGCCTTGCCCCACCAGGCGCCGCGAGGGAGTGTCCGGGCCATCGCGAGGAGTACGAGTCCGGCGGGCAGGGCGCGCATCAGGCCGGTGAAGAGCGGGCGGTCGGGCGGCAGGAATTCGGTGGTGACGGCGTACGTCGAGCCCCAGGACATCGGGGCGAGGGCGGTCAGTGCGACGGTCCCGGCACGGCTCATGGTATTCGGCCCCCAGGGGGAAAGTCTTGGCCGCTCGGCAAGCGGGAAGGTGGCAACTAGCTTAGCGCTAAGCTAGTTAGTCACAAGTGACTTTCCCGTGATCTGCTTTCTGTCGAGCGACTTTCTTGCAGGCGCTCTGAAGGCCCCCGATACTGCGGTCATGACCACGAAGGCCGACACGGACAGCAAGGGCCACCAGGCGGCCAAGGCCGACAGGGCGGACGCGACGGACGGCGCAGACCGCGCAGACCGGGCAGACCGGGCAGACACGGCGGAGGTGGCCGAGGCAGTCGGCAAAGACCCCGTCGACGCCATCACCGCTCAATGGGCCGAGGTGCGTCCGGATCTCGACACCGGCCCCATGGCGGTCTTCGGGCGCGTCTACCGCATCGCGCGCGCCATGGGCGACCGCATGGAGAAGGCGTACGCCAGGTTCGGGGTCTCGCGCGGTGAGTTCGACGTGCTGGCGACGCTGCGGCGCTCCGGGGAGCCGTACACGCTCTCGCCGCGTGAGCTCTCCGCGACGCTGATGCTCACGACCGGCGGGATGACGGGCAGGCTCGACAAACTGGAGCGGGCCGGGCTGCTCAGCCGGAGCCCCGACCCGCACGACCGGCGCGGGCTGCGGGTGACGTTGTCGGAGCGCGGCCTCGCGATCGTCGACGAAGCGGTGACGGCGGGGCTGGAGCTTCAGCACGAGGCGCTGGAAGGGTTCGGCGAGGAGCAGGTGGAGCAGCTTCAGACGTTGCTGCGCCGACTGCTGGCCGGCACCGGCAAGGTGTGAGGGGGCGTCCGGGCAGGGCCTGACACCTCAAGGGGCAGGCGTGCGGACGGCCGTCCCCACACCCGTACGCACGCGCAGAGGGCGCCTCCGATGGAGGCGCCCTCTACGAAAGGTCGGACGCGCGACAGACCGAGCGGGCCCGGCGGGCCGCTCAGCTCGCCCCACGGGTGCACCGTGGGTGGCCCATGGGCTCCGCCCGTGGGTTCAGCTCTGCTTCTTGGACTTGTCCAGCACCATGACGAGTCCCGTGATCACCGCGAACAGCACGATCGGGGCCACGACGTACAGACCGAGCGTCTGGGCCACGCTCAGGCCGGATCCCGGGTCGTCACCGTCGTCCCGCGTGAGCGCGAGCGCGGGGGACGACATGAGCAGCATCATCAGCGTCGTACCGGCCGCTACAGCACCGGCGCGCAGGGCGTTCTTCTTGTCCACGGTGCCAACCTAGCGAACGCCTAGGAGGGCCGCGCGCCCGGGGGTGCCGTACGGGTCCGGAAAGTGGCGAGGAGATCGTGCAGGCGGGGTGAGGCGGCCAGTTCCTCCAGGGTCACGGGGCGTCCTTCGGCGTCGGCGACCGGCAGGCGCCAGTTCGGGTACTGGTCCCAGGTGCCCGGCAGGTTCTGCGGCCGGCGGTCGCCCACCGCGTCCGGCAGCCAGATGCCGACCATCCGGGCCGGGGTGCGCAGCAGGAAGCGGTAGACGGCGCGGATGCCGCCCTCCTCGTCGCCCGCGCCCTCCGGCAGGAGCTCAAGCTTGGCCAGGTACGAAAGCCAGTCGGCCACTTCCACGGCCGCCTCGGCCCGTTCCTCCTCCAGCGGGCGCGTGAGCAGGCCGAGCCGGTGGCGCAGCGCGACGTGCTCGCCCGTCAGGCGGGCGGCGGTGGAGGGCAGGTCGTGGGTGGTGGCGGTGGCCAGGCAGTGCTCGCGCCACTGCTCGGGCGGCAGCGGTTCCCCCGTACCGGCCCAGTCGCGTTCGAACCACAGGACCGACGTGCCGGACACGCCGCGCTCGGCGAGCGCGTCCCGCACGCCCGGCTCGACGGTCCCGAGGTCCTCCCCGATGACGCTCGCGCCCGCCAGGTGGGCCTCCAGGGCGAGTACGGCGAGCATGGCCTGGGCGTCGTAGCGGACGTACGTGCCGTCCGTCGGGCGGTGGCCCTGCGGGATCCACCAGAGGCGGAACAGGCCCATCACGTGGTCGATGCGCAGGGCGCCCGCGTTGCGGAGCAGGCCGCGCAGCAGGCCGCGGAAGGGGGCGTACGCGGCGGCGGCCAGGACGTCGGGGCGCCACGGTGGCAGGCCCCAGTCCTGGCCGAGCGCGTTGAAGGCGTCGGGGGGCGCGCCGACGGACATGCCGCGGGCGTACGCGTGCTGCTGCGCCCAGGCGTCGGCGCCGCCCGGGTGCACGCCGACGGCCAGGTCGTGGACGATGCCGACGGGCATGCCCGCCTGGCGTGCGGCGCTCTGCGCGGCGGCGAGCTGGCAGTCGGTGAGCCAGGCCAGCCAGCAGTGCAGGTCGACGCGGTCGTCCAGCTCGCGGCGGGCGCGTTCGACGGCGGCGGAGCGGGGGTCGTCGCGCAGCTCGGGCGGCCAGGCGTGCCAGTCGGGCCCGTGCACCTCCGCGAGCGCGCACCACGTGGCGTGGTCCTCCAGCGCCGTGCCCTGCTCGGCGAGGAAGTCGCAGTAGGCGGCGCGGCGGCCGGGGCCGAGCGGGACCGTGCGCAGGAGTTCGAGGGCCCGCTTCTTCAGCTGCCACACGGCGTCGCGGTCGATCAGCTCGCCCTTGTTGAGGACGCCGTCGCGCAGGGTGGCGGCCCGGTCGAGCAGCTCGTCGATGCGGGCGCGGTCCGCCGGCGGGACATGGGCGTACTCCGGGATGTCCTCGATCCGCAGGTGCACGGGGTCGGGGAAGCGCCGGGAGGACGGGCGGTACGGCGACGGGTCGGTGGGCGTGCCGGGGACGGCCGCGTGCAGCGGGTTGATCTGGACGAAGCCGACTCCCTGGGAGCGGCCGGACCAGGCGGCGAGTTCGGCGAGGTCACCGAGGTCGCCCATGCCCCAGGAGCGCCGGGAGAGGAGGGAGTAGAGCTGCACCATGAACCCGTAGGTGCGGCCGGGGGGCTGCGGGACGCGGGCGGGGGCGACGACGAGTGGGGCGGCGTCCTCGCGGCCCTCCGGTGTGCGGACGGTCAGCCGGTGCACGCCGAGGGGCACCTGCCCCCAGCCCTCGCCGCCCGCCGGGCCGCTGTCGCTCGTCGCGGCGGGCGACGGGGCGGAGCCGGCGGCGGGCGACGGGGCGGGATCGGCGGGCGGGGGCACGTCCGGGGGCGGCGTGTCCCACTCGACCGCCGGGCCCTGCTCCGTCTCGACGCGCAGACGGGTGCCCGGCGGGAGAGCGGCGAGGGCGGGCGGCGGCTGGGGGCCGGCCGGGCCCGTCCAGGACACCAGGGTGGCGGGCAGCAGTCGGCGGGCGGCGGCGCTCTCGTGCGCTTCGAGGGCCGTACGCACCGCCTCGGGGGTGCGCGCGTCGACGCCGAGGGCCGCGAGAACGGCCACCACCGTGTCGTCGGGGACCTGGAGCGTGCGGTGCGCCGAAGGCTGGTAGGACGTGGCGACGCCGTGCAGGGCCGCGAGCCGGGCAAGGCCCATCTAGACCCCCATGGGCTCCACGCCCGATGCCGTGCCGTGGGCTGTCGGTTCACTGGTCAGGGGGGCGGCGTCGGCCATCGGGGGCTCGCTGGTGAGCGGGGCGGCGTCGGCCATGGGCGGCTCGCTGGTCAGCGGCGGCTCACAGGTGAGCAGCGGCTCCGCGAATGCCGCGTCGTCGAAGGGGAACGCGTCGTCGAGCTGGGTGCGGGGAGCGGGCACGGGTTTGGACAGGGCGGAGAGAAGGAGCTGTGCAGCGGCCACAGGGGGCCTCCCTACGGTGGGCTAAGTGGTCACAGCAGCCCTACCCAGAGGACACGGCCGCAGACGTATACGTTCCATCAACGTGGCCCGCGTCACACCTGGTTCCGCGTACGAAAATTGACAGTCGGCCGGACGGGTGGTGGGCTCGGGGCCCACAGGAAGCTGACGCGACTGAGGAGACGGCCGTGCAGTTCGGGCGCAGGAGAGGCGCGAGGGGTGCGACCGCCGTCGCGGTGGCTGTGATCGGCGGACTGCTCGGCGGTTCCCACGGAGCCTTCGCCGCCCCCTCCGCCCCTGGCCCCGGCTCCCCCGCCGCCGAGAAGCCGGACCGCGGGAACGACGCCGCCCCGCTGCCTTCCGTCTGGCCCCGGCCGCAGTCGATGCGGGCCGCCGGGCAGTCGGTGCCGGTGGGCGGGGAAGCGGTGCTCGTGGCGGAGGCCGGCACGGACCCGTACGCCCTCAAGGCCCTCGGCGACGTACTGCGCGACGCGGGCGTGAAGACGCTCTACACCGTGCGGCCCGACGAGCCGCTGCCCCCGCGCGGCCTGGTCGTACGGGCGGGCGGCACCGGCGCGAACGACGCGCTGCGCGCCCTGCGCGTGCCCGAACGCGCCGATCTGCCGTCGGGGGGCTACCGGATGGCCGTCGGCGAGGTCGGCGGGCGGGACACGGTCGCACTCGACGGTGTCGGGGACGACGGCCTGTTCCACGCGGCGCAGACCCTGCGTCAGCTGGTGACCACCGGCCCGGAGGACCGGGGGACGCGGATCGCCGGAGTCGCCGTCCGGGACTGGCCGGGGACGGCCGTGCGCGGCATGACCGAGGGCTTCTACGGCCAGCCGTGGACCCGTGAACAGCGGGCCGCGCAGATCGACTTCATGGCCCGTACGAAGCAGAACCGGTACCTCTACGCCCCCGGCGACGACCCGTACCGGCAGGCCCGCTGGCGCGACCCGTACCCGGCGCAGCAGCGCGCCGACTTCCGGGCGCTCGCGGAGCGGGCCCGGGCCAACCACGTGACGCTCGGCTGGGCCGTGGCTCCGGGGCAGGCCATGTGCATGTCGTCCGACGCCGACATCAGGGCGATGAACCGCAAGTTCGACGCGATGTGGGCGCTGGGCGTCCGCTCGTTCCAGCTCCAGTTCCAGGACGTCAGCTACAGCGAGTGGCACTGCGGCGCGGACGCCGACACGTTCGGATCGGGTCCGAAGTCGGCGGCGAAGGCGCACGCGCGGGTCGCCAACGCGGTGGCGCGCCACCTCGCGGAACGTCATCCGGGGTCCGAGCCGCTGTCGGTGATGCCGACGGAGTACTACCAGGAGGGCGACACCGACTACCGGCGGGCGCTCGCCGCCGAGCTGGACGGCGGGGTGCACGTGGCGTGGACGGGTGTCGGCGTCGTGCCGAAGACGATCACCGGGCGCGAACTGGCGGGCGCTCGCGCGGCGTTCGCCCATCCTCTGGTCACCATGGACAACTACCCGGTCAACGACTACGCGCAGGACCGTATCTTCCTCGGCCCGTACACCGGCCGGGACCCCGCCGTGGCGTCCGGCTCCGCCGCCCTCCTCGCCAACGCCATGGAGCAGGCCTCGGCCTCCCGCATCCCGCTGTTCACGGCCGCCGACTACGCCTGGAACCCGCGCGGTTACACGCCCCAGGAGTCCTGGCAGGCCGCGATGGACGACCTCGCGGGCGACGACGCGCCGGCCCGCGCGGCGATGCGGGCGCTGGCGGGCAACCACGCCTCGTCCGTGCTGGGCGGTGAGGAGTCGGCGTACCTGCGGCCGCTCATCGAGGGCTTCTGGCGGACCCGCGCGTCCGACGGGGACGTGCGGGACGCGGCGGCGCGCGAGCTGCGCGACGCGTTCACGGTGATGCGCGACGCCCCTTCGCGGCTGCGGGGCCCGGCGGGCGGCGCCTTCGACGACGAGGTGCGGCCGTGGAGCGAGCAGCTGGCACGGTACGGCAGGGCGGGCGAGCTGTCCGTCGACCTGCTCCAGGCGCAGGCGCGCGGCGACGGCCCGGCCGCCTGGCGGGCCTCCCTGGACCTGGACGCGCTGCGCGGCTCCCTGAAGGCGAGCCGGGTCACCGTCGGCAAGGGCGTGCTCGATCCCTTCCTGGTACGGGCCGTCAAGGCGGCGGACGCCTGGACCGGCGCCGACCGCGCGGCGGGCGACGTCTCGGAGGAAGCCGGCGCGTACACCGTGCGGTTCGACCGGGCGCGGCCCGTAGCGGCGCTGACGGCCATGACGGAGCCGGGTACGGGCGAGGGCGCGGTGCTGGAGGCCCATGTCCCGCGCGAGGGCTGGCGGCGCGTGGGCACGCTGTCGGGCAGCGGCTGGACGCAGACGGACGCCCGGGGGGCGCGGGTCGACGCCGTACGCCTGACCTGGGACGGGGCCCGTGACGCGGTCGCGCCCGTCGTGCACCGGGTGGTGCCGTGGTTCGCGGACGAGCCCCGGGCCGGGCTGCGGCTGGAGCGGAGCGAGACGGACGCGGTGATCGGCGGGAGCCGGCCGGAGCGTGTCACGGTACGGCTGACCGGGCAGCGGCCCGGCGAGGTCCGCGGCCGGCTGACGGCGCAGGCCCCGAAGGGCATCGAGGTCCGCGCGCCCCGGGCGACCACGGTGCCGCGCGGAGCGTCCACCGCGGTGCCGCTCGACGTCCGGGTGGACGAGGCGGTGCCGGCGGGCGAGTACAGGGTGCCGGTGTCCTTCGACGGGCAGGACAGCGTCCTCACGGTGCGCGCCTTCCCGCGTACGGGCGGGCCGGACCTGTTCCGGGGCGCGGGCGTGCGGGTGTCGTCGTCCGGCGACGAGACCGCCGACTTCACGGCGCCGAACGCGAGCGACGGCGACCCCGCGACCCGGTGGACGTCGCCGATCGGCCCTGCGGGGTGGTGGCAGGCGGAGCTCGCGGAGCCGGTGCGGCTCGGGCAGGTCGTCCTGCACTGGCAGGAGGCGTACGCGAAGAGGTACCGCGTCCAGGTGTCCGCGGACGGCCGCACCTGGCGCACCGCTGCGACGGTCAGGGACGGGCGGGGCGGCCGCGAGGCGGTCCGGATGGACGCCGAGGGCGCGCGTTACGTGCGGGTGCAGTGCGACGAGCGGGCCATGCCGTTCGGCTACTCGCTGTTCACGGTGGAGGCGTACGCGGTGGACGCGGCGGACGCGGGCGAGGCGGAGGCCGCGCCGGAGGCGGGAGACGCCGGAACTTCCGGAACGCCCGGCGGCGACAGGTAGCCCGCAGGCCGGGCGCGGGGCTGCCGTGACCGCCGCGGAGGCTGGGCCGGGCACGGGCGCCGGCGCCCGTAGATGCCGGATGCCATGGGACCGGCGGCTTCGGCCGCCCGGCTGCGGCGGGCGGGCGGTGTCCGGCGGGCGGTGTCCGGCGGGCGAGCGGCGGCGGTGTCCGGCGGGCGAGCGCGCCCCGGGCGTGGCCCGGCCCCGCCGCCCGCCCGAGCGGAGCGCCTGCCCGCCGCCGGGCGTCTCAGGCGGAGATGCCGTCGATCCGGGCCAGTGCGTCGTCCGCGCCGAACGGCTGGAGGTACGGCAGCCAGCGGGGATCGCGGTGGCCGGTGCCGATGATCCGCCAGGCCAGTCCGGAGGGCGGCGCCGGCTGGTGGCGCAGTCGCCAGCCGAGCTCCATGAGGTGCCGGTCGGCCTTGACGTGGTTGCAGCGGCGGCACGCGGCCACCACGTTCTCCCATGCGTGCTGCCCGCCCCGGCTGCGCGGAACCACGTGGTCGACGCTGGTTGCGACACCACCGCAGTACATGCAGCGCCCGCCGTCCCTGGCGAAGAGCGCACGGCGGGTGAGAGGAACGGGCCCCCGGTAGGGGACCCGTACGAACCGTTTCAGCCGCACGACGCTGGGTGCGGGGACAGCGCGGGTCGCGCTGTGCATGTAGGCGCCGGATTCCTCGAGGCAGAGAGCCTTGTTCTCCAGGACGAGGACGAGCGCGCGGCGGAGCGGTACGACGCCGAGCGGCTCGTACGACGCGTTGAGGACCAGGACATGCGGCACGGATGCCTCCTATAACGCCGGCGGCGCGTGGCTCGCGCCGGGACGATCTGCTCTCAGTCTCCCCTCATGCCTGGTCGAAACGCCACCACGTCCCGGTAACGGGCTCGAAGTGTTTTCGACCACACCACCTTCATGCCCTGGTGAGTCTTGTCTCTCCCTCGAACAGCGCGCCGGAGCATGCGGGATGCCCCGTTAGTGTGGTTGGTCTGTTGTCGTCCGCCCCGCCTGGAGGTCCCGCCGTGCTCTGGTCCGTCCTGTCGGCCGCCGATCCGACGCCCAAGCCCGTCACTCTCGACGAGGCGGCGGAACAGGCGAACAACGCCGCGAGCTGGGTCGAGCAGAACTGGTCCACCTGGCTCAGTGTCGGGCTGCGGATCCTGCTGATCGTCGTGATAGCCGCCGTGCTGCGCACGGTCGTCCGCCGGTCGCTGACCAAGCTGATAGCGCGCATGAACCGCAGCGCGCAGGCGGTCGAGGGCACCGCGCTGGGCGGTCTGCTGGTGAACGCAGAGCGGCGCCGCCAGCGCTCGGAGGCGATCGGTTCCGTACTGCGCTCCGTCGCGTCGTTCGTGATCCTCGGCACGGCCGCCCTGATGGTCCTCGGCGCCCTCAACATCAACCTCGCGCCGCTCCTCGCCTCGGCGGGCGTCGCGGGTGTCGCGCTCGGTTTCGGCGCCCGCAACCTGGTCACCGACTTCCTCTCGGGCGTCTTCATGATCCTGGAGGACCAGTACGGCGTCGGGGACAGCATCGACGCGGGCGTGGCGTCCGGCGAGGTCATCGAGGTCGGCCTGCGGGTGACGAAGCTGCGGGGCGACAGCGGCGAGATCTGGTACGTCCGCAACGGCGAGATCAAGCGGATCGGAAACCTCAGCCAGGGCTGGGCCACGGCCGGGGTCGACGTACAGGTGCGTCCCACGGAGGACCTGGACCGGGTGCGCGAGGTGATCGGGGAGGTTGCCGCCGAGCTCGCCAAGGACGAGCCGTGGAACGAGCTGCTGTGGGGCCCGGTCGAGGTGCTCGGCCTGGACTCGGTGCTGCTCGACTCGATGGTGGTGCGGGTCTCCGCGAAGACGATGCCGGGCAAGGCGCTCGGCGTCGAGCGGGAACTGCGCTGGCGCATCAAGCAGGCCTTCGACCGGGCGGGCATCCGGATCGTCGGCGGCCCCCCGGCGGTCGGCGACGAGTCCGCGCCCGGCGACCCGACGGCGGGCGTGTCGGCGCCTTCGGCCCTCGCCAGCCCGACGTCTCCGCAGTCCATGGCGGCGTCCCCCATACCGGCGCCCGCCACCAACCTGAACAAGTAGCCGGTACGTCCGGTACGCACTCCCGGCGCCCCCGCGGTCAACGCCTTCCGTTGCCGCGGGGGCGCCGCGCGTGAGTGACCCCTTGACGGCTTCCCACCGGGGACCTACGTTCGTGACACCGAACAGGAAACTTTCCTAACACTGTCTCGGGGGACCTCGGCGGGGGATACTGACGGCCGGGCGGTAGCGGAAGGGTAGGTGCATTGCCATGGCCGGAACGCCGGGCACGCCGGGCACGCCGAGTGTTCTGCGCGCGATGAACGACCGCGCCGCCCTCGACCTCCTCCTGGAGCACGGTCCGCTCTCCCGTACGCGGATCGGCAAGCTCACCGGTCTCTCCAAGCCCACCGCGTCCCAGCTGCTCGTCCGCCTGGAGAGCGCCGGCCTGGTCGTCGCCACCGGTACGACCGAGGGACGCCCCGGGCCCAACGCCCAGCTGTACGCCGTCAACGCACGGGCGGCGTATGTCGCCGGCCTGGACGTGACGCCCCGGCGCATCCGGGCCGCCGTGGCCGACATCACGGGAGCGACCGCCGGCGAGTTCGAACTGCCGACGTCCGGCCGCCGTGCCGAGTCCGTGGTGCACCAGGTGACCGACGCGCTCGACGGAGCGGTGAAGGCCGCCGGGCTCGTCCGGGCCGACGTGCGCCGGGTCGTCATCGGCACCCCGGGCGCGTTCGACCCCGGCACCGGGCGCCTGCGGTACGCCTCCCACCTCCCCGGCTGGCACTCCCCCACCCTCCTCGACGACCTGGCGGCGGCGCTGCCCATGCCCGTCGAGTACGAGAACGACGTGAACCTCGCCGCCGTCGCCGAGCAGCGGCTCGGCGTGGCGCGGGGGCACCGGGACTTCGTGCTGCTGTGGAACCACGGCGGCCTGGGGGCCGCGCTGGTGATCGGCGGCCGGCTGCACCGCGGCTGGACCGGCGGCGCCGGCGAGGTCGGGTTCATGCCGGTGCCGGGCACGCCGCTCGTGCGCCGGGTGACCAAGGCCAACTCCGGCGGGTTCCAGGAGCTGGCGGGCGGGCAGGCGGTGCCCCGGCTGGCCCGTGAGCTCGGCATCGCGGTGCCGCCGGGCGAGACGTACATCGAGGAGGCCGTCGCGCTGCTCGGCGAGGCGTCCCGGGCCGCCGACGGGCCGTACCGGGAGCTTCTCCAGGCGTTCGCGACCGGCCTCGCGACCGGCCTCGCCGCCATGGTCGCCGTCCTCGACCCGGAGCTGGTGGTGCTGTCCGGCGGGGTGCTGGTCGCCGGCGGCGAACCGCTGCGCGCACTCGTCCAGGCGGAGCTGGCCGAGCTCGCCGCCCCCCGGCCCCGGCTCGTCATCGGCTGCGTACAGGACGAGCCCGTACTGCGCGGGGCGCTGGAGAGCGCCCTCGCGACCACGCGCGACGAGGTCTTCGACACCACCTCCCGCTGACCCTCCTCCCCTGCTGTCCCGCACCCACCCGTCCCCGCCCACTGGGAGCTTCGCCATGCGCAGAATCAGCGGAAACCGCCGTCTCGTCATCTCAGCCGTCGCCGTCGCCGCGCTGTCC
The DNA here is from genome assembly GCF_053610585.1 of Streptomyces sp. NPDC054887. Lineage (NCBI taxonomy): Bacteria > Bacillati > Actinomycetota > Actinomycetes > Kitasatosporales > Streptomycetaceae > Streptomyces > Streptomyces sp. NPDC054887. The sequence continues at coordinate 13,874 of NZ_JBSGYQ010000034.1, forward strand.
GTGCTCGCCACCGCGTGCACGGGCGGGCCGTCGTCCGGGGCGACCGACGACCCGAAGGCCGACACCACGATCACCTTCTGGCACGGCTGGAGCGCCCCGGGCGAGGTGAAGGCGATCCGGGCCAACGTCGACCGGTTCGAGGCGCGGCACCCGAACATCAAGGTGAAGGTCGTCGGCAACATCAACGACGACAAGCTCAACCAGGCGCTGCGCGCGGGCGGTTCCAGCGGTCCGGACGTCGTCTCCTCCTTCACCACGTCGAACGTGGGGAAGTTCTGCTCGTCGGGGGCCTTCGCCGACCTCGGGCCCTTCATCGAGAAGTCGGGGCTCGACCTGGAGAAGACCTTCCCGAAGGTGACGCTGGAGTACACGCAGTTCGAGGGCGTGCGGTGCGCGATGCCGCTGCTCGCCGACGCGTACGGCCTCTACTACAACAAGGACGCCTTCGAGAAGGCCGGCATCGAGGCGCCGCCCAGGACCATGTCGGAGCTGACGGCGGTCGCGAAGAAGCTGACGAAGACCAAGGGCGACGGGTACGAGCAGCTCGGCTTCATGCCGAACTACCACGGCTACGAGACGACCGCCGAGCACTACCTGGGCAGTTGGGACCAGGAGTACTTCGACGCCGACGGCAGGTCGAACATCGCCAGGGACCCGGCCTTCGCCGCCATGTTCAGGCAGCAGAAGAAGCTGGTCGACGAGCTCGGCGGCTACCGGAGGCTGGAGAAGTACCGCGGCACCTTCGGCGACGAGTGGGGCGCCAAGCACCCGTTCCACACCGGGCAGGTCGCGATGCAGCTGGACGGCGAGTGGCGGCTCGGCATGACCGAGGACGCCGGGGTGCCGTTCGAGGTGGGCGTCGCTCCGATGCCGGTCGCCGACGACGAGGCCGACAGCTACGGCAAGGGCTTCCTTTCCGGCACGGTCATGGGCATAGCCCCGGCGAGCAGGAAGAAGAACGCCGCCTGGGAACTGGTCGAATTCATGACGACGGACACGGACGCCGTCGTGGAGTTCGCCAACGCGATCCGCAATGTGCCGTCCACTTTCGCCGCGCTCAAGTCGCCGGACCTGAAGCTCGACCCGCGCTTCAAGACGTTCCTGGACATCGCGCGGCACCCGAAGTCCAGCACTCCGGCGGGCGCGGTGAACGGAGCGACGTACCTCCTGACGCTCCAGGACTTCGGCTACCGGTACGAGAAGGGCGCGGTGCGGGACCTCCAGGCCGGCCTGGAGGAGACCGCCGCGCAGATCGACACCGACATCGCGAAGGCGAAGTAGTCCGCCGATGACCACGAGCACGCGCACGCTGCGCGCGAAACGCCGCGGATCGGCGCTGCGGACGGCGGCGTTCATGTCGCCGTGGCTGGTCGGGTTCGGCGTCTTCTTCGCGTACCCGCTGCTGTCGACCGTCTACTTCTCCTTCACCCGGTACGACGGTTTCGGCGTGCCCCGGTTCAACGGGCTCGACAACTGGACGTGGGTGTTCACGGACTACCCGATGTTCTGGCCGGCGCTGCGCAACACCCTGTGGCTGGTGCTGGTCATGGTCACGTGCCGAGTCGTCTTCGGGCTGGGCGTCGGCCTGCTGATCACCAGGATCAAGACGGGCACGGGCGTGTTCCGCACCCTCTTCTACCTGCCGTTCCTGGCGCCGCCGGTCGCCGCCACCCTCGCCTTCGTCTTCCTCCTGAACCCGGGGACGGGCCCGGTCAACGTGGTTCTCACGGACCTCGGACTGCCGGCCCCGGGCTGGTTCAACGACGCGTCCTGGTCGAAGCCGGCGCTCACCGCGCTGGCGGTGTGGGGCATCGGCGACCTGATGGTCATCTTCATGGCCGCGCTGCTCGACGTACCGAAGGAGCAGTACGAGGCGGCGGAGCTCGACGGCGCGTCCGCACTCCAGCGGTTCCGTTTCGTCACGCTGCCGAACATCTCGCCCATCGTGATGTTCGCGGTCGTCACCGGTGTCATCCAGACCATGCAGTACTACACGCAGCCGCTGGTGGCGGGGAAGGTGGCGTCGGGCGTCATCGGCGGCTCGGGCCAGCAGTTCGAGCCGGGTTACCCGGACCGGTCCACGCTGACGCTCCCCCAGCTCGTCCACAACCTGGGCTTCCAGCGCTTCGACTACGGGGCGGCGTGCGTGGTCGCCCTCGTGCTGTTCGCCCTGGCCATGGCCTTCACCGCGCTGCTGATGCGGCGGCGCGGCGGCATCCTCCAGGCAGGTGAGTGACGTATGACGCAGGTTCTCGACCGGCCGGCGAAGACCGGGGCGGGCGACGCCTCCGCGAGCCCGGCCGGGAGTGCCGCCCGCCGCAGGGCGCTGCTGCACTGGATCGCCGTCCACGCGCTGGGCGTCGCTGCCGCGCTCTTCTTCGTGCTGCCGTTCGTCTTCGTGGTCCTGACGTCGCTGATGAACGACCAGCAGGCGCTGACCCGCGACCTGACGCCGGACACCTGGGAGTGGGGGAACTACGTCCGGGTCTTCGAGACGCCGGGGTTCTTGACCTGGTGGCGGAACACCCTGCTGTACGCCGGGCTCGGCACCGTGCTGACGGTGGTCTCCTCCGTCCCGGTGGCGTACGCGCTCGCCAAGTTCCGCTTCCGGGGCCGCCGGCTGTCGCTGATGCTCGTCGTCTCGATGATGATGCTGCCGCCGCAGGTCGTCGTCATCCCGATGTACCTGTTCTGGGCCAAGCAGCTGGACCTGTCGGGAACGCTGTGGCCGCTGATCGTCCCGATGGCGTTCGGTGACGCCTTCTCGATCTTCCTGCTGCGGCAGTTCCTGCTGACCATCCCGGACGAGTACCTGGACGCGGCGAGGGTCGACGGCTGCGGCGAGCTGCGGACGCTGGTGCGGGTCGTCGTGCCGATGGCCAGGCCGGGCATCGCGGCGGTCGCGCTTTTCCAGTTCTTCTACGCGTGGAACGACTACTTCGGACCGCAGATCTACGCGTCCGAGAACCCGGCCGCCTGGACGCTGTCGTACGGGCTCGAATCGTTCAAGGGCGCGCACCACACCGACTGGAACCTCACCATGGCCGCGACCGTCCTGGTCATGGCCCCTGTGATCGTCGTCTTCTTCTTCGCCCAGAAGGCGTTCGTCGAAGGCGTCACACTGACCGGAGTAAAGGGCTGATGTCTGCAATGAAGCTCGCTGTAGTGGGGGGCGGATCCACCTACACCCCCGAACTGATCGACGGGTTCGCCCGGCTGCGGGACACCCTGCCGATCGGGGAACTGGTCCTCGTCGACCCGGCCGCCGACCGGCTCGACCTGGTGGGCGGGCTCGCCCGCCGCATCTTCGCCAAGCAGGGCCACCCGGGCCGCGTCACGACCACCTCGGACCTGGACGCGGGCGTCGCGGACGCCGACGCGGTGCTGCTCCAGCTGAGGGTCGGCGGCCAGGCGGCGCGCGAACGGGACGAGACGTGGCCGCTGGAGTGCGGCTGCGTCGGGCAGGAGACGACGGGCGCGGGCGGTCTCGCGAAGGCGCTGCGCACGGTCCCGGTCGTCCTGGACATCGCGGAGCGGGTACGGCGCGCGAATCCGGACGCGTGGATCATCGACTTCACCAACCCGGTCGGCATCGTGACGCGCGCGCTGCTCCAGGCCGGCCACAAGGCCGTCGGGCTGTGCAACGTGGCGATCGGCTTCCAGCGGAAGTTCGCGAAGCTGCTGGACGTGGCGCCCGCCGACGTACACCTGAACCACGTGGGCCTCAACCACCTCAGCTGGGAGCTGGGGGTGCGCCTCGGCGGACCGTCCGGCGAGGACGTGCTGCCCGGGCTGCTCGCCGAGCACGGTGACGCGATCGCCGACGACCTGCGCCTGCCGCGCGCGGTGCTCGACCGCCTCGGGGTCGTCCCCTCCTACTACCTGCGCTATTTCTACGCGCACGACGAGGTGGTGCGGGAGCTGCGGACGAAGCCGTCCCGGGCCGCCGAGGTGGCGCGGATGGAGGCGGAGCTGCTGGCCATGTACGGCGACCCGGCGCTGGCCGAGAAGCCCGCGCTGCTCGCCCAGCGCGGCGGCGCGTTCTACTCGGAGGCGGCGGTGGACCTGGCGGCGTCGCTGCTGGGCGACGGCGGCGGCCGGGTGCAGGTCGTCAACACGTACAACAACGGCACGCTGCCGTTCCTCGCGGACGACGCCGTCGTGGAGGTGCAGGCGCGGGTGGACCGCACGGGCGCGACCCCGCTGGCCGTGCCGGAGCTGGACCCGCTGTACGCGGGGCTCGTCGCCCACGTGACGGCGTACGAGGAGCTGGCCCTGGATGCGGCGCTGCGCGGCGGACGCGACCGCGTGTTCAGGGCGCTGCTGGCGCACCCCCTGGTCGGGCAGTTCGAGTACGCCGACGGGCTCACCGACCGGCTGATCGCGCACAACCGGGAGCACCTGGCGTGGGCGTGAGCGCGGCGGTCGTCGCCATCGACGCGGGCAACAGCAAGACGGACGTGGCGGTGGTCGCGGCGGACGGCTCGGTCCTGTCCACCGCGCGCGGCGGTGGCTTCCAGCCGCCGGTGGTGGGGGTGCGGGCGGCCGTCGACGCGCTGGCGGAGACGGTGGGCCGGGCGCTGGCGGTGGCGGGCGTGGACGAGCCGGCCGACCACGTCTCCGCCTGCCTGGCCAACGCCGATCTGCCGGTGGAGGAGCAGGAGTTGCAGACGGCGGTGCACGCGCGCGGCTGGGGGCGTACGACGGAGGTCCGCAACGACACGTTCGCGGTCCTGCGGGCGGGTGTCGACGAGCCGCGAGGGGTGGCGGTGGTCTGCGGGGCCGGGATCAACTGCGTCGGCATGCTGCCGGACGGGCGCACCGCCCGGTTCCCGGCGATCGGGCGGCTCTCCGGCGACTGGGGCGGCGGCGGGGGGCTGGCGGACGAGGCCCTGTGGTGGGCGGCGCGGGCGGAGGACGGCCGGGGCGAGCCCACGGAGCTGGCGCGGGCGCTGCCGGCGCACTTCGGGCTGCCGTCGATGTACGCGCTGATCGAGGCACTGCACCTGGGGCGCGTCGCGCCGGGGCGGCGGCACGAACTGGCGCCCGTGCTGTTCGCGGTCGGCGCGGCGGGGGATCCGGTCGCCCGGTCGCTCGTCGACCGGCAGGCGCGGGAGGTCGTCGCGATGGCCGTGGTGGCGCTGGCACGCCTGGACCTGCTCGGCCAGGAGGCGCCGGTGGTGCTGGGCGGCAGCGTCCTTGCGGCCCGCCACCCTGCGCTGGACGCCCGCGTCACGGAGCTGATGGCGGAGCGGGCGCCGAAGGCGGTGCTCCGCGTGGTGACGGCCCCGCCGGTGCTGGGCGCGGCCCTCCTGGGCCTGGACCGCACGGGGGCCGCGCCCGGGGCGCACGAACGGCTGCGGTCGCACTGGGCGTAGAGGGCGCGGGCCGGATGCCGCGGCGGGGGCGCGGGATCCGGCCACGGGGGCCCGCCGGGGGAACCGCGGCGGCGCGTTCCGCGTGTACAGGGAGGGGAGTTCAGTACCTGTGAAGCCTTGATCACGCACAAGATCGCGCCAATCCTGGTGTGGATACCGGTCCCTGCGGCCATACTGCTTGCCGGGCACGGCAGACCGTCAATGACCGAGGGGGAGGTCACGTGGCACATCCGCCGCATGTGCGCGAGGCGCGACCGCCCGCACGGACCGCGTGGGCGGAGGGCGTGGACCGGCTGCGCGCCGGCGCCACGACGGAGCCCGGCCGGCTGCGCGTCATCGGCGCGCTGGTGGCCGCCCTCGTCGTCGCGTTCGGCGCGGTGACCGCCTGGGAGATGACCGCCCGGGCGAGTGCCGCCGGGAACGTCGTGACCCGCAGCCAGCCGCTGAGCGCCGACGCCGCGAGCATCTACCGCTCCCTCGCCGACGCCGACTCCGCCGCCGCCAGTGGTTTCCTCGCGGGCGCGCAGGAGCCGAAGGACCTGCGGGAGCGGTACGAGGACGACATCGCGACCGCCTCCGCCCTGCTCGCGAAGGCCGCGTCGCACACGGAGAGCACCAGCGCCTCGGGGCGCGAGATCGCCGCGCTCAACACCCAGCTTCCGCAGTACACGGGCCTGGTGGAGCGCGCCCGCGCCAACAACCGGCTCGGCCTTCCGCTCGGCGGGGCCTACCTGCGGTACGCGAACGAGCGCATGACCACCAAGCTGCTGCCGGCCGCCGAGCGGCTCTACACGGCGGAGACGAGCACGCTCGGCGAGGACTACGAGAACGCCCGCGCCTGGCCGTTCGTCGGACTCGGGCTCGGAGTGCTGGCGCTGGCCGGCCTCACCTGGGCCCAGCGGCGCAACTACCGGCGGACGAACCGGGTGTTCAACCACGGCCTGCTGGCCGCGAGCGTCACCTCGGCCGTCGTCCTGCTCTGGCTCGGCGTCGGGCACGTCATGGCGCGGTCCGAGCTGGAGGACGCCATGGCCCACGGCCAGGCGTCGCTCGAAGTCCTCAACGACGCGCGCATCACCTCCCTCAACGCCCGCGCCAACGAGAACCTCACCCTGGTGGCGCGCGGCGCCGTACTGGCCGCCGACGGCAAGCGGGACCTGTACGAATCGCAGTACGCCGACGGCATGAAGGAACTGGGGCGGCGCCTCGCCCGGGCCCGCGCGCTCGCCGACGACCCGCAGGGCGGCGCACCGGTGAAGGACGCGACCGCCAAGGCCGACGAGTGGCTGAAGCGGCACACCGTCGCCCGGGCCACCGACGACGACGGCGACTACGAGGGCGCCCTGGCCAAGGTCATCGGCGACAAGGGCTCCACCGGCGAGTGCTTCAACGGGGTCGACGCGGCGCTGGAGAAGGCCCTCGCGCACGAGCAGGCGGAGTTCACGCGGGCGGCCGAAAGCAGCCGGGGCGCGCTCACCGGGCTGCCGCTCGGCGCCGCGATCCTGGCGGTGCTGGGCGCGGCGGGGGCCGTCCTCGGCATCGGGCGCAGGCTTTCGGAGTACAGGTGATACGGGTGGCGGGAGGCGCGGTGACCAGGACGGGCAGCCGGAACGGCGGCACGGGCGGCAGGCTGCGCGGATGGGGCGGAGTGGCCTCGATGGCCGCTGCCTGCGCGCTGACGGCCGCCGTGACGCTGCTGCCGCTCTCGCACGGCGCCGGGGACGGGCAGGGCCGGGACGCGGCGGGGCAGGGTGCGACGCGGGCGGTCGCCGCGCGGGCGGACGCCTGCGAGGACCCGGAGGCCAGCCTGCGGCCGTCGGCCGCGGACGGGCCCGCCGTCGAGAAGATCAAGGCGCGGGGCAGACTGATCGCGGGCGTCGACCAGAACAGCTTCCGCTGGGGCTACCGCAACCCGGCCACCGGTGACCTGGAAGGCTTCGACATCGACCTGGTGCGCGCCGTCGCGGAGGACATACTCGGCGACCCGGACAAGGTCGTCTACCGCGCCATACCGACCAACCAGCGCATCCTCGCCCTTCAGGAGGGCAGGGTCGACGTCGTCGTCAGGACGATGACGGTCAACTGCGAGCGCATCAAGGACGTGGCGTTCTCCACCGCGTACTTCCAGGCGGGGCAGCAGGTCCTCGCCCCCGAGAAGTCGACGGTCACGGGCTACGACTCGTCGCTCGCCGGCAAGCGGGTCTGCACGGCGAAGGGCTCCACGGCGTACGACGCCCTGGCCGCGAAGTCGTTCGGCGCGAAGTTCGAGGGGCTCACCGTGTCCAGCCAGCTCGACTGCCTGGTGCGGCTCCAGCTCGGCGAGGTCGACGCCGTGGTCACGGACAACGCCCTGGCGGCCGGCCAGGCGGCGCAGGACCCGGCGGTCGAGCTCAAGGGCGAACCGTTCACCCGCGAGTACTACGGCGTCGCGACGAAGCTCGGCAACGACGACCTGGTGCGGCGGGTGAACCACGTCCTGGACGGCTACCGCGAGGGCGGGAAGGACGGCCGGTGGATGCGGGCGTACGCCAAATGGCTGAAGGAGGACCTGCCGGGGATCGAGAAGCCGCCGGAGCCGAAGTACCGGGACAATTGAGCCGGTTGGATGCTGGGCAGAACGACACGGGGCTGTACGTCGGAGCACATCGCGACACATGAGCGGAGAGGTGATCGATGAGCGTGGCGGCGGGTGCCACCGGGCCGGTGATGGACCGGGACGAGGTGGACCGTGCGCTGGCACGGCTCGGTGCGGAGTACGAGGCGATCGAGACCTCGCTCCTGGCGCTCCAGGACCACGCGGGCCGCAGGCTGCTGGAGGGCGCCGAGCTGACGGGCGTCACGCTGGAACGCTGGAACGCCACCGAGCCGGCCATCACCCTGCTGTGGTCGTACTTCGACACGTACAGCGCCGCCCTGCGCGCCGCCCGTGAACTGCGGGCCCGGCGGCGCTTCCCCAACCGCGCGGACCTGGCCGAGCTGACCGACATCCTGCGCGGCGAGAGCGTGACCGTGGCGGGCGGCCCCTCCGCCCACGCCCAGCCGTCGATCACCGGGCCCGCGAAGCTGTCCGAGCACATCACGCTGGCGGCCCTGGTGTCCCGGATGAACGACCTGTACGCGCGGTCGCTCGACACGGTCGTGACGGCGGACGCGGTGTGGTCGGCGCTGCCGGCCCGGATCGACCTCCTCGCGGCGGAGCTCCGGCGCACGCGGTCGCTGGCGCACTCCGTCGGCGTACGGCCGGGCGAGCACCCGTCCGGCGACGACCTGGAGGACATCACGCACGAGCTGAGTGCGCTGCGCACCCAGGTGGTGACCGACCCGCTCGCGTTCTGGCGTCCGGGGCTCGGCAGTTCGGCTCCCGGCGGCGGCCGTCCGGACACCGAGCGCTACGACCGGGCGGCCCGCGCCCTGGAGGACGTGCGGCGCGAGATCGACGCGGTCCTGACCGTACGGCAGGACGCCGAGCAGCGGCTGGTGCGGCTGCGGGACGTGCTCTCGCGCGCGGACCGCACGCTGGCCGAGGCCAGATCGGCGCGCGGCGAGGTGCTGGCGAAGATCGCCGCGTCGGAGGTCCCGGCGGTCGGGGGTCCGCCGACCGCGCTCCAGGAGCAGCTGGTACTGGCGGCCGACTACCGCAGGCACGCCCAGTGGCACCGGCTCTCGCCGCTCCTGGAGTCGCTGGAGCGCGAGGCCGAGGACGAACTGCTGCGGGCCCGCGAGTCGTTGACGGCGGTGACCGCGCCGCTGGCGGTGCGGGCCGAGCTGCGGGGCCGGCTGGACGCGTACAAGGCGAAGGTGGCCCGGCACGGCATGGCGGAGGACCCGGTGCTGATCGAGCGGTACGACGCGGCCCGCCGCATGCTGTGGAGCGCGCCGTGCGACCTGCGGGTCGCCGAACAGGCGGTGCTGCGGTACCAGCAGGCCGCCGCCGAACTGCTGGTGCCGCGGGGGGCCGGGCCCGGCGACTACACGGGGAGACCGTCATGAGCCAGTGCCTGCGCCCCGGCTGCGGTGGCGCGTACGAGGACATGGGCGGCGGCGAGTTCTACTGCGACACCTGCGGTCTCGCGCCGGTCGCCCCGCCCGTCGGGTCTCCCCCGTCCGAGCACAACCGGGAGCCCGGGGAGGGCATGCTGTCGTCGCCGCCGACCGGGATCGCGGCCGGCGGCCGGGGCCGCGGGGGCGGCGACAGCTCGTCCGCGCGCAGCGGCTCCACGGGCTCCTCGCGGTCCTCCTCCCGCTCGTCCCGGTCGTCCACCTCGCGCCGCTCGGTCTCGGGCCGCCTCTCCCGCTCCCTGTCGGGCGCGTCCGCGTCCCGTTCGGTCTCGGTCCGCAGCTCCGGCGCGTCGTCGAGCGCGTCCGGGCGCAACCGGCTGGGCGCCGGCCTGGTGTCCGTGCCGGACGTGCCGCGCCCGGATCCGCAGTCCGCCGTGATGGCGAACCCGGAGGTCCCCGAGCGCAAGCGGTTCTGTTCGCGCTCCGACTGCGGTGCGCCGGTGGGGCGTTCGCGCGGGGACCGCACGGGGCGTACCGAGGGCTTCTGCACGAAGTGCGGCCACCCGTACTCCTTCGTTCCGAAGCTGGCCGCGGGCGACGTCGTGCACGGCCAGTACGAGGTGATGGGCTGCCTGGCGCACGGCGGCCTGGGCTGGGTCTACCTGGCGGTGGACCACGCGGTGTCGGACCGGTGGGTCGTGCTCAAGGGCCTGCTGGACACGGGCGACCAGGACGCGATGGCGGCGGCGATCTCCGAGCGGCGCTTCCTCGCCGAGATCGAGCACTCCAACATCGTCCGCATCTACAACTTCGTCGAGCACCTCGACCAGCGCACCGGCTCCCTGGACGGCTACATCGTCATGGAGTACGTCGGCGGCAAGTCGCTCAAGGAGATCGCCAACGAGCGGCGCGGCCCGACGGGGCGGCGGGACCCGCTGCCGGTCGAGCAGGCGTGCGCGTACGGCATCGAGGCGCTGGAGGCGCTGGGGCACCTGCACAGCCGGAACCTCCTGTACTGCGACTTCAAGGTCGACAACGCCATCCAGCAGCACGACCAGCTGAAGCTCATCGACATGGGCGCGGTCCGCCGGATGGACGACGACGAGAGCGCGATCTACGGCACGGTGGGCTACCAGGCCCCCGAGGTCGCCGAGGTCGGCCCGTCCGTCGCCTCGGACCTCTACACGGTGGCGCGCACGCTCGCCGTGCTGACGTTCGACTTCCAGGGCTACACGAACGTCTTCGTGGACAGCCTGCCCGACCCCGGACACATCGAGGTCTTCCGGCGGTACGAGTCCTTCTACCGGCTGCTGGTACGGGCGACGGACCCGGACCCGGCGCGGCGGTTCGCCTCGGCGGCGGAGATGGCGGAGCAGCTGACGGGCGTGCTGCGGGAGGTCGTGGCGCTCCAGACGGGGCGTCCGCGCCCGGCGCTCTCGACACTGTTCGGTCCGGAACTGCGGGTCGCGGACACCCAGTTGTTCGCCGAGCTGACGGGGGACGTCTCGCTGCTGGGCGGCCGCGCGGTCCCGGCGGGCCGGCGGGCGCGGCGCGCGGCGGCGGCCGTCCCGGCGCCCCACCCCGCCACGCAGGCCGCCGTGCCGGCGCCCGTCACCGTGCCCGGGGCCGTCGCGCCGCCGGGGGCCGCCCCCGGTGCCGGGCCCGGCGGCGTACCGGTGCCGACGCCCTTCCTCGCGCCGGTGCGCACGGCGGCGACCGCGCTGGCGCTGCCCGTGCCACGGGTCGACCCGGACGATCCCAACGCCGGTTTCCTCGCCGGTCTGCTGGCGTCCGCGCCGGCGGAGCTGGTGGCCGCGCTCCGGTCCGCCCCCGCCGACTCCGTCGAGCTGCGGCTGCGCGAGCTGCGCGCCCGGCTGGAGATGGACGAGCAGGAGACCGCCGCGGAGGCGCTGCGCACGCTGGAGCTCCAGCACCCCGACGACTGGCGGGTGGTCTGGTACCGGGGCGTCGCCTCCCTCGCCTCGGGGGACGACGAGAACGCCGCCCTGTCCTTCGACGCGGTCTACGACGCGTTCCCCGGCGAGGCGGCCCCCAAGCTCGCCCTGGCCGTGTGCGCCGAGGTCCTCGGACAGCTCGACAACGCCGCCGAGTACTACCGCCTCGTATGGGCGACCGACCCGAGTTACGTGAGCGCCGCCTTCGGTCTCGCCCGTGTGCTGCTCGCGGCGGGTGACCGGCAGGGCGCCGTCGACACGCTGGAGTCCGTGCCCGAGTCGTCGATCCACTGCACGGCGGCCCGGGTCGCCGCCGTACGGGCGCGCCTTCGCCGGCGCGCCGCGCGGGAGGCGCTCCTCGACGACCTGACGGCGGCGGCCGCCCAGGTGGAGGCGCTGGAGCACTTCGGACTCGACGCCGTACGCCGGGAGCAGTTGTCCACCGAGGTGCTGGGCACCGCTCTGGACTGGGTACTCTCCGGTGGGCACGGGGCTCGCCCCGCGCAGACCGCGCTGCTCGGCAGCCAACTGGACGAGCGCGGCCTGCGCTTCGGTCTGGAACGCTCGTACCGGGTGCTCGCCCGGCTCGCGCAGCGCGGTGAGGAGAGGATCGACCTGGTGGAACGGGCCAACCGTTTCCGCCCCCGGACCTGGGTGTGAAAGATGTCGCAGATGCGCCGGCCGCCTGCTGAGCCGAACTGCCCCGGCTGTGAAGAGCCGCTGGGGCCCGGGGACCTGTTCTGCGGGGTGTGCGGGTACGACCTGTCCGCCCTGGCACAGGCTCCGGTGGACCACCCCACGGTGGCCATCACGGTGCCCCCGGCGGCGGACGCCGGCGCGCAGCGGCCCGCGGCCGTACGGTACGACGATCCCCCCTCGGCGGCGTCCGGATCCGGCGACTTCGTCCTGGCGGCGCCCGGTTCCGTGCCCGCGCCGCCGGAGGCCGGGCCGGCGCCCGTCGACCCGCGCTCCGTCGTGCCCGAGCAGGCGCCCGTGTCCGGCACCGGCGTGAAGGTGTGCGTCGCGTGCCGCGCCGGCCGGATCGACGAGGACGGCTACTGCGAGAACTGCGGTCACGCGCAGCCCCGCGAGCGCGACCACATGGAGCAGGAACTGGACGCGGTGGCCGCCGTCAGCGACCGCGGCCTGCGCCACCACCGCAACGAGGACGCGTTCGCGGTCTCGGCGGCGGCCCTGCCCGACGGATCGCCCGCCGTCGTGGCGATCGTCTGCGACGGCGTGTCGTCGGCGACCCGCCCGGACGAGGCGTCGGCGGCCGCCGCGACCGCCGCCAACGAGTCCCTGCTGGAGTCCCTGCCGCGCGGCACGCACCCGCAGCAGGCGATGCACGACGCGATCGTCGCGGCCGCCGAGTCGGTCAACTCCCTCGCCGACGCGGCGGACGACGACCCGGAGCACGATCCGCACCGGCAGCACACGAACGCGCCCGCCTGCACGCTGGTCGGCGCGATCGTGGCGAGCGGGCTGCTCGTCGTCGGCTGGGTCGGCGACAGCCGCGTCTACTGGGTGCCCGACGACCGCACCGCGCCGCCCGCCCGTCTCACCGAGGACGACTCGTGGGCGGCCCAGATGGTGGCCGCGGGCCTGATGAACGAGGCGGAGGCGTACGCCGACGAGCGCGCCCACGCGATCACGGGCTGGCTGGGCGCCGACGCGTACGAACTGGAGCCGCACACCGCCGCCTTCAAGCCGGACCGGCCGGGCGTGGTCGTGGTGTGCACCGACGGCCTGTGGAACTACGCGGAGGCGGCGCACGAGATGGCGCGGGCCGCGCCCGCCGACGCCGCCGCCCGGCCGCTGCACTGCGCCCAGGTGCTGGTCGGGCACGCGCTCGACGGTGGGGGCCACGACAACGTAACAGTGGCCGTCCTGCCGTTCGCCATGGCGCAGCAAGGGGCAGGATCGGCTCACGGCACGGCGTAAGGCCCCGGAACTCCGACCGCACCCGCCACTCACCCACTGCCTCGACCGCCCGCACCGCCCCTCGCGTGGAGGGCGTGGAGCGATTCCGTCCGCCTTGAGGAGCCCGATAGACCATGGCGAACTTCTCCAAGTCGCGTGTGCCGCAGTTCTCCGTCGACGTCTACCAGAACGAGTACCTGCCGGAGGGCGGCCGCGAGGTCAACGCGATCGTCACGGTGACCTCCACCGGGGGCGGCACGAGCGGAGCCGCCGGGCTGCTCGCCGGGTCCTCGCCCGGGTACATACCGGTGGGGCAGGCACCGGGCGCGCCGAGCGCCGCCGTGGTGATCATGATCGACTGCTCGGGGTCGATGGAGTACCCGCCGACGAAGATGCGCAACGCGCGGGAGGCCACGGCTGCCGCCGTCGACACCCTGCGCGACGGCGTCGCCTTCGCGGTCGTCAGCGGGACGCACCAGGCCAGGGAGGTCTACCCGGGCAACGGGCGCCTCGCCACCGCGAGCGAGGTGACCAGGGCCCGGGCGAAGGAGGCCGTGCACGGCCTGACCGCCGGCGGCGGCACGGCGATCAGCACCTGGCTGCGCCTGGCCGATCACCTGCTCGCCGGGGCGGACGTGCCCATCCGGCACGGCGTCCTGCTGACCGACGGGCGCAACGAGCACGAGTCGCCCAGACACCTGCGGGACGCGCTGGAAGCCTGCACGGGCCGCTTCACCTGTGACGCGCGCGGCGTCGGCACGGACTGGGACGTCAAGGAGGTCACCGGCATCGCCTCGGCGCTGCTCGGCACGGCCGACATCGTCGCCGATCCCAGGGGCCTGGCGGCGGACTTCACGCAGATGATGGAGAAGGCGATGGGCAAGGAGGTCGCGGACGTGGCGCTGCGGCTGTGGACGCCCGTCGGCGCGGAGATCCGATTCGTCAAGCAGGTCGCGCCCGCTGTCGAGGACCTGACCGGGCGGCGCACCGAGGCGGGCCCGCGCGCCGGGGACTACCCGACGGGCTCCTGGGGCGACGAGTCCCGCGACTACCACGTGTGCGTACGGGTGCCGGAGGCCGGCATCGGCCAGGAGATGCTCGCGGCCCGGGTCTCCCTCGTCCTGCCCGATCCCTCGGGCGGTACGCCGCAGACCCTGTCGCAGGGCCTCGTACGGGCGGTGTGGACGGACGACATGGCCGCGTCCACCTCCATCAACCCCCAGGTGGCGCACTACACGGGCCAGGCCGAACTGGCACATGTCATCCAAGAGGGCCTGGAAGCGCGCAAGTCGGGTGATTTCGACGGAGCGACGGCGAAACTGGGGCGCGCGGTGCAGTTGGCGGCCGCTTCGGGGAACGCGGACACCGCGAAACTGCTTTCGAAGGTGGTGGACGTCGTCGACGCGACGACAGGTACTGTGCGACTGAAAGCGAAGGTCGCGGAAGCGGACGAGATGACCCTCGAAACGCGCTCGACCAAGACAGTTCGCGTCAAGAAGTAACCATAAAGCTGCGAGAAGTACCGATTTGCGGCCTTCGGGCCGGACGAGAGAGGGGGAAGCGCCGACATGCCGACCTGCCCGAACGGACACCAGTCGGGTTCCGACGACTGGTGCGAGGTCTGCGGCCATCGCATGGCCGGCGCCGTGCCGCCGCCTCCCCCGCCGCCCCCGCCCGCCCCCGGTTACGGCTACCCGCAGGGCCCGGGTCCCGGGTCCGCCCCCGCTCCCGGCCCCGGTTCGGGTTACGGCTTCCCGCCGCCCGGTCCCGACGCGACCGCGCAGGCGGAGATCTGCCCGCAGTGCCGCACGCCGCGCGAGGCGATGGCGCCGTTCTGTGAGGAGTGCCGCTGGAACTACCTCACCAACACGGCGACCTCCTACACGCCCGTGGCCCCGCAGAACTCCGGCCCCGCTCCCGGCCTCAACCTGCCGCCCGGCTTCCAGGCCCGGCCGCAGGGGCAGCCGCCGCAGGGCCCGCCGCCCGCGTACGAGTACCAGGGCTCGCGCCCCTCGCAGGTGAACCGGCCGGCCGAGCCGCTGACGCCCGAGCCGTCGGGCCGGCAGGCGCCCCCGCCCGGTTTCCAGCAGCAGCCGTTCCAGCAGCAGCAGCCGGGTCCGCCGCAGTTCCAGCAGCAGGCGCCGCACGCGCCACCGCAGCACCAGCAGCCGGCTCCCCCGCAGCGGGAACGCAACGGTGAGGACGACTGGATGCTGCCCCCGCCGTCGCAGGGGCAGCCGCAGGGGCAGCAGCCTCCGCAGCAGCAGCAGCCGCACCATCTTCAGCAGCCGCCGCAGCAGCAGCACCAGCCGCCTCACCACCAGCAGGCGCCGCAGCAGTCGCAGCAGCAGTTCCAGGGGCAGCAAGGGCAGGGGCAGCCGCCCGCTCCGGCCGGCTGGACCGCGACCGTGGGCCCCGACCGCGAGTACTTCATGGCGATGATGCAGCGCAGCGGCCCCGACGCCGCGGGCCTCAACCTGCCCGCGTACTCACCCGCGCAGCAGCGCCCGCTCACGGGCAACCAGGTCACCATCGGCCGCCGCCGGCAGAGCACGGGCGAGGCGCCGGACATCGACCTGTCCGTGCCGCCGGAGGACCCGGGCGTCTCGCACCAGCACGCGGTCCTGGTCCAGCAGCCCGACGGCTCCTGGGCGGTCGTCGACCAGAACTCGACGAACGGCACCACGGTCAACGGCGCCGAGGACCCGATCCAGCCGTACGTGCCGGTCCCGCTCCAGGACGGCGACCGCGTCCACGTGGGCGCCTGGACGACGATCACGGTGCACAGGGGTCAGTAGGTCCCGGCCGGCCGGCCCAGGGGCCACGCGTACGGGCCCCTCGGGTCGTCCAGCCACGCCCACTCGCCGGTGTCGGTGACCGTGACGCCGAAACGCTCCCGGGACGGCCGGTGCTCGCGGTGCCACAGCGTGAGCACCTCGTGCGGGTCCATGCTGCCGGCGGTCAGGGCCAGCATGAACCGGAACAGGTCGTTCTCCACCGCGCGCCGCGGCAGCCCGCCCGGGTGCCGCGGCGCTGCCTCGTCGACCGCTCCGCGCAGCGGGACGAAGTAGGCGGGCGTGTGCAGGAAGCGCCCCTCGGCGTGCGAGGTGTCCCGTACGTCCAGCGCGATCAGGCCGGTCGCCAGCGGGGCCAGGATCCGCGCCCCCGGCCGGCACTGCGCGAGCCAGGCGCGCGGCACCGACGACAGGGCGCAGGTCGCGATGATCCGGTCGAAGGGCGCCCTTGCGGGACAGCCGAGCGTGCCGTCGCCGGTGACCACCGCCGGACGGTGGCCGGCCGCCTCCAGGTGCCTGCGCGCCGACTCGGTGATCTCCGGTTCGAGGTCCACCGTGGTGACCAGCCGGTCGCCGAGGCGGTGGGCGAGCAGCGCCGCGTTGTAGCCGGTGCCGGCGCCGATCTCCAGTACGGCGTGCCCGTCCCGTACGTCGAGTTCGTCGAGCATCTCCGCCATCAGCGACGGCTGGCTGCTGGAGGAGACGAGCTCGTTCCCGCGCACGCGGGTGGCGAGGGGGGCGTCCGAGTACACACCGCGCAGCCACCGCTCACGGCGCTCCGGGTCGGGATCCTCGCCCCACAGCCGATGGTGGCCCCCCGGGCCGGCGACGAAGAAGTACGGCACGAACAGGTGGCGCGGCACCGCGGCGAAGGCCGCGCGCCAGGCGGGGTCGCCGAGGGCGCCGGCCGCCACCATCTCCCGTACCAGTGCCGCACGTGCCCCGGCGTACACGTCCGCGTCAGGTCCGCCCATACGCCCACTGTCGCGCGGCGGGGGCCGTGGGGCGAGTGGCCGGGGGCGGATGTCGGCCGCCGTGGCCGGTGACGGAGGGCGGCGGGTCCTAGTCCTTAGGTCGTCGGCCGGTCCGTCTGAGACGATGGACCGGTGAAAGAGATTCCGCGCGGCACGCTTCAGGAGCAGACCTTCTACGAGCAGGTCGGCGGCGAGGAGACCTTTCGGCGCCTGGTGCACCGGTTCTACCAGGGAGTCGCGGAGGACCCGCTGCTCAAGCCCATGTACCCGGAGGAGGATCTGGGCCCCGCCGAGGAGCGGCTGGCCCTCTTCCTGATGCAGTACTGGGGCGGACCCCGTACGTACAGCGACAACCGCGGCCATCCCCGTCTGCGGATGCGGCACGCGCCGTTCACCGTCGACAAGGCCGCGCACGACGCCTGGCTCAAGCACATGCGGGTCGCCGTCGACGACATCGGGCTGTCCGAGGAGCACGAGCGGCAGTTGTGGAACTACCTGACGTACGCCGCCGCGTCGATGCTCAACACGGACGGCTGACGCGTCTCGTTCCAAGCGGCTGTCTCCGGGCAGGACCCTTCGGACTCCGGGCGGTCGAGTCGCCCGGAGTCCGAAGGGGTTTCACCTATACCGGGGCCACCGAGAGCACCCCGAGCCCGGCGCGGCGTACCGCGACCGAGCCGTAGGGGGTGCGCAGCCGGAGCCAGCCCGCGGCGGACAGCAGCGCCACGGCGGACGGGTCCGCGCCGGGGCGCAGGAAGCCCAGCGAGTGGGCGGCGTGCACGGCCCGCAGCGGCAGTTCCGTGTCGCCGAGCGTGCGTGACCAGATCTCGCGGCCGATACGGTCCCGGGCGGCCCGGGTCCTGTCGTCCGGTGCCAGCGCCTCGTCCCGTGCGCGGAACTCCGCGACCGCGGCGGCGACCACCGCGCGCATCGCGTCCGGCCCCGGCAGCCCGGCGACCTGCCGCCAGCCGCCGCGGGGCGGAAGCACACCGGCCCACGGCGGGCCGGTCACGGCCTGCGGCACCACGACCGCACCGGTGCCCTCGTCGATGCCTTCGAGGAGCTGCCCGGCCGAGACGGTGACGTCCAGCCCGCCCGGGTCCGCTGCGGCCCCCGGGCCACCGCCGGCGGTGACGGCGACCGCGAGGCGGGAGGTGCGGACGGCCAGCACCTCGAACGACGGCGGCCGCCCGAACACGGCCACCGCCCCGGCGCCCGCCTGGAGCCGTACCGCCGCGGCCCGGTCGTAGTGGATCAGCCGGCCGAGGAAGGCGGCGAGATCGGCCGCCTCCCCCACGTCGGCGAGCACCAGCCGCCGTCCGAGCGCCGTCATGCGGCGACAGCCCCCTGCGGGGACCGGCGGCCGGACCGGCCGCCGTCGCCGTCGTCCAGGTACTCCAGGAGGAAGGACTTCTCCTCCGCCGAGATCCGGCGCGGCCGGGCCGCTTCCAGGTCGTACGGCACGACGACCGTCGAGGCGCGCACGTACACGCGCTCGGAGCCGTCGGCGTCCGTGTCCTTGACCTCGTACGCGATCGTCAGCGACGCCGCGCCTATCTTCGTGACCCACGACTCGATGGTCACCGGCTCGTGCCGGTGGACCAGCGGCAGCTTGTAGTCGATCTCGTGCCGGGCCACGACGGACCCGCCCGCGAACGACGGCGAGCCGTCCCCCGGCGCCAGCCGGAACATGAAGTCGATCCGCGCCTCCTCCAGGTACCGGAGGAAGACGACGTTGTTGACATGCCCGAAGGCGTCCATGTCCGACCAGCGCAGAGGACAGCGGTAGATGTGACGCGACAAGGTCAGCCTCGCGTCAGCTTCTTGTACGTCGCCCGGTGCGGACGCGTCGCGTCCGCGCCCAGGCGCTCGACCTTGTTCTTCTCGTACGACTCGAAGTTGCCCTCGAACCAGTACCACTTGGAGTCACCCTCGTAGGCGAGGATGTGCGTCGCGACCCGGTCCAGGAACCAGCGGTCGTGGGAGATCACCACGGCCGCGCCCGGGAACTCCAGGAGCGCGTTCTCCAGCGACGACAGGGTCTCGACGTCGAGGTCGTTCGTCGGCTCGTCGAGGAGCAGCAGGTTGCCGCCCTCCTTGAGCGTCAGGGCCAGGTTGAGGCGGTTGCGCTCACCGCCGGACAGGACGCCGGCCGGCTTCTGCTGGTCCGGGCCCTTGAAGCCGAACGCGGAGACGTACGCCCGCGAAGGCATCTCGACCTGGCCGACGTTGATGTAGTCGAGCTCGTCCGACACGACCGCCCAGAGGGTCTTCTTGGGGTCGATGTTGGCGCGGCTCTGGTCGACGTAGCTGATCTTGACGGTCTCGCCGACCTTGATCGCGCCGGAGTCCGGGGTCTCCAGACCCTGGATCATCTTGAACAGCGTGGTCTTGCCGGCGCCGTTCGGGCCGATGACGCCGACGATGCCGTTGCGCGGCAGCGTGAACGACAGGTCGTCGATCAGCACCTTGTCACCGAACGCCTTGGAGAGGTTGTTGACCTCGACCACGATGGAACCGAGACGCGGGCCCGGCGGGATCTGGATCTCCTCGAAGTCCAGCTTCCGCATCTTGTCCGCCTCGGCGGCCATCTCCTCGTACCGGGCGAGACGCGCCTTCGACTTGGTCTGGCGGCCCTTGGCGTTGGAGCGGACCCACTCGAGCTCTTCCTTGAGCCGCTTCTGGCGCTTCTCGTCCTTGCGGCCCTCGACCTTGAGGCGGGCGGACTTCTTGTCGAGGTACGTCGAGTAGTTGCCCTCGTAGGGGATCGCGCGGCCGCGGTCGAGCTCGAGGATCCACTCCGCGACGTTGTTCAGGAAGTACCGGTCGTGGGTGACGGCGACAACGGCGCCCGCGTACTTCGACAGGTGCTGCTCCAGCCAGTTCACCGACTCGGCGTCGAGGTGGTTGGTGGGCTCGTCGAGGAGCAGCAGGTCGGGGGCCTCGATCAGCAGCTTGCAGAGCGCGACACGGCGCTTCTCGCCACCGGAGAGGTTGGTGACGGGCCAGTCGCCGGGCGGGCAGCCCAGCGCGTCCATGGCCTGTTCGAGCTGCGCGTCGAGGTCCCAGGCGTTGGCGTGGTCGAGGTCCTCCTGGAGCTTGCCCATCTCTTCGAGCAGCGCGTCGGAGTAGTCGGTCGCCATGAGCTCGGCGACCTCGTTGAAGCGCGTGAGCTTGCCCATGATCTCGGCGGCGCCGTCCTGGACGTTCTCCAGAACGGTCTTCGACTCGTCGAGCTTCGGCTCCTGCATGAGGATGCCGACGCTGAAGCCGGGCGACAGGAACGCGTCGCCGTTGGAGGGCTGCTCCAGTCCCGCCATGATCTTCAGCACCGTGGACTTACCGGCACCGTTGGGACCCACCACACCGATCTTCGCTCCCGGCAGGAAGCTCAGCGTGACGTCGTCAAGGATCACCTTGTCGCCGTGCGCCTTGCGCGTCTTGCGCATCGTGTAGATGTACTCAGCCAAGAGAAACCGTCCGGCAATCGATGTGTGGGCAGATACACCCCATCTTGCCTGACGTCCACCCCGGGACGGAAACGCGTTCCGCCGGGGGTCCGCCACCTGGACGTTCGCTGGCCGCGCCGATAGGTGACCTGTCACCGGTTGTCGCCGTTGGTCGCTGCCGAGCGGCCTCGCACGGCCCAGGGACGGCCCAGATGTGATCAGCCGCTAGACGCCAGCAGGACGCATGTCGGCCTGGAATGGTCGGCGACTATCCATGGTTCCCTGAATCCAGGATGTCGTGTACTTTCGCGGTGTGCTGACTGTTGCTTCCGACATCGAGGTGCTGGCCCGCTTCGGCCGCGCGCTCGCCGACCCGATCCGCTGCCGCCTCCTGCTGGCTCTGCGCGAGGCTCCCGCTTACCCGTCCGAGCTCGCCGACACCCTCGGCATTTCCCGCACCCGTCTGTCGAACCACCTGACGTGCCTGCGGGACTGCGGCCTGGTCGTCACCGTCCCCGAAGGCCGACGCACCCGCTACCAGCTCGCCGACGAACGCCTGGGTCACGCTCTGGACGACCTGCGCACCGCAGTCGTCGCGGTGGAGACCGACCGCACCTGCCCGGACGCCGAGATAAAGGGCTGCTGCTGAGATGACTGCCATATCCCTGAGCCCCTCCCCGGCTCGTCGCGACGTGCTGGCGAAGCGAATACGGCTGCTGGTCGCAGTGACGATCACCTACAACGTGATCGAAGCGGTCGTCGCCATCACGGCCGGCACCCTGGCTTCCTCCACCGCGCTGATCGGCTTCGGCCTCGACTCAATCATCGAGGTGTCCTCCGCCGCCGCCGTCGCCTGGCAGTTCTCCGCGACCGACCACACCGTCCGTGAAGCCCGCGAGAAGACCACTCTGCGGATCATCGCGGTCTCCTTCTTCGCTCTCGCCGCCTACGTCACGACCGACTCGATCCGCGCTCTGACCGGCACCGGCGAAGCTGAGCACTCCACCCCCGGCATCGTGATCGCCGCGCTCTCCCTGCTGGTCATGCCGTTCCTGTCCGCCGCACAGCGCAAGGCCGGACGCGAACTGGGCTCTGCCTCCGCCGTCGCGGACTCAAAGCAGACCCTGCTGTGTACGTACCTCTCGGCCGTTCTGCTCGTCGGCCTGCTCGCCAACAGCCTCTTCGGCTGGACCTGGGCCGACCCCATCGCCGCCCTCGTCATCGCCGCAATCGCCCTCAAGGAAGGCCGCGACGCCTGGCAGGGCAAGGGCTGCTGCGCAACGCCTCCCACCGCCACACCGGCACTCGCCGCCGAGCCGGACGCCTGCGGCTGCAAGCCTGGATGCTCCTGCTGTTGAGCGCAGCGGCGAACTCGACTCGCGCCGTGGGCCACTAGGTCGGTGGAGCGGCTTTGGGCTGGAGCTGCTTTGGGGCGAGTGATCATGGCCCCTTACGCTGGCCGCGATTCGGGCAGCACCTAGCCTGCCCGCAACAGCCCGAATCGGGGCCATGATCTTAGAGGCTCGCCCCAAAGTGGCTGCCTAAAGCCGTGGAGCCGACCGCCCCAGCCACAGAGGGGTTCCCTACCCATCCCCCCGAGCACGCAGCGCGCCGCTTGGCGCGGTCCGCCGCTGGCGAAGACAGGGCGGCGGACCGCGCCGAAGAGCGGCGCGCCCCGCGCCGTGCGCGGGGTCTTGATGAAGTAGGGAAACTCTTACCGCGCAGCTCGTTGATCGTCCCTGTCGGTTGTCAGGCTCGGCCGCTAGGCTTGTGTCGGCCGACACAAAGACAGCAGGGAGCGTGCGCGGGGGATGGGACCGAAGTCGGAGCGGGTATACGACACGATTCGGGATCGGATCATGTCCGGGAAGTACGCGCCCGGTGACAAGTTGCCCTCTGAGCGCACGCTGTCTGAAGAACTGAGCATCGGGCGCACCCAGCTCCGAGTGGTGATGGCGAAGCTCGTCGCCGAGAGGTTGATCGAGTCGAACGCCCGTAGCGCGTACCGGGTGCCTGCGCGGCCTGCCTTGGTGAAGCCGCCGGCCGATCTCGAGCCGTGGCAGATCCATGGTGAGCGAACGCTCTATGACAACCGCTGGGTGAAGCTTGGGCTGGTCGATGTCGAGCCGCCCGGCGTGGAACGGTTCGAGCATCACGTGGTGCGGCTTCACCACGTCGCGATCGCCGCAGTTCTCGACGACCAGGACCGCGTACTCATGCTGTGGCGATACCGCTTCGTGCCCGACTCCTTCGGCTGGGAGCTGCCGGGCGGCATCGTGGATGCGGACGAGGACCCCGCAGCGGCCGCTCTTCGTGAGGTGGAGGAAGAGACCGGCTGGCGCCCGGATGACCTGAAGCACGTGGTCACCTATCAGCCCATGGTCGGCATGGTCGACTCACCGCACGAGATCTACGTAGGCCGTGGCGCCAAGCACATCGGCGAACCTACGGACCTCGAAGAGGCCGGGCATGTCGCCTGGGTGCCGCTGGGGGACATCCCCGGACTCATGGCGCGAGGCGAATTGATGGGCTCCGGAACGCTGGTTGCGCTCCTTCACGTTCTCGCCTCTTGCGCTGCCGGGAAGTCACCTACAGCCGCTGCGTGAGTTGCTCGATGCGACGACGCTGACGCACTGATCCAGTTCGGTTCGCCAACAGACGCGCCTGCCGGAGGTGATCGTGGGCCTGGTCGTACTCGCCGCGAGCAAGGTGGGCTTGCGCAAGGTCGCATCGGAGTCCTGCCGTAGCCCGGATAAATGTCGGGTCCACGCTGTCCAGCGCTGCATACAGGCTGTCCACAGCTTCATCTTCTCCGAGGAGAGCGAGCGCATTGCCGCGCCACCGGCTGAGATGCCCATGGTTGAGGAAGATGCTCAACATGTCGGGGTCCCGGACCTCGTCGCCGTCAGGCAGGTGCCGCACGGCGTTGTCGAGAGCACGGCGGCAGTCGTCGGACAGCCCAGCCCTAGCACAGATCTCGGCTTCCGCCGCGTACAGCCATGCTTGCAGCCGCGGGGACATCAGCTTTCCGCCGGCCCTTTGAGCATCACGCACTAGCTCGACCGCGATGGCGGGGCGTCCGGCGTCGCATAGAACGTACGCCTGCTCGGCCGTTGCGTGCGCGAGGTACATAGGCTCGTCGGCTTCCTTCGCCGCTCGCTTGCCTAACTCGTAGTGACGCCATGCCCGTTCGACAGCTCCTACATCGAGAGCCTGCCATGCAGCCAAGGTCGCAGCTCCGGCCAGTGCGAGAGCGACAGGGCGACGGGTCTCGGGGAGCACTGCGAAGGTCAGTGCGTCTTCCAGCTTCGCGAGGTGGCCAGTCATCTGGTCGACGAGACTCGCTGCACCCATCTGACGGTCGAAGGTCCGCAGAAGTTCGGTCTGCTCCATGAACGTCTTCACCATGGTCAGGCTGACGCTGCGCGACGCGTCTATCCGACGTACCAGTTCGTCGTACCCGTCCGCTTCGGGCATTGGTGCTGGGGCGGAGTGGGTGCCTTGCAGCTCGTCGTTAGTGACGCCGAGCAGTACCCGAAGGATCTTCGCGTACCGCTCGCTGATCGGGCGTCTACCGTTCTCCCACTCCGACACGTAGACGCGAAGGCTCGCCGTTGACGCGATGGTGAGCATGTGTTGCCGAGCATGCTGTTCGATCTCGCGGATCAGCCGCTCTTGCGACCACTCGCGCGCGTTCCGTGCTGTTCGGAGTCCATTGGCCACGTGCACCGCCCCTGCATGTGAGTCCTCAGCTGTAACAGCAGCATGCCTCACATAGACGCAGGTCGGCAGGGGTTAACCCGCTTGGCGTTAACCCTTGTTGTCTACCGGGCTGTTGAGGCGCGCGGTTCTCTAGAAGCGTCGCAGGAAGGCGAGTTCAGAAGCCGGATCGCGGTATCGCTTGACTTCTGGTGCGCACCAGATGCAACCTGTTGGTGCGCACCAGTTGAGAACTGGACGTCGGAAGGTGTCTTACCTCCCGGCCAAACGCCAATGCACAGGAGCGGCGACCCACCGCCAAGCAAGTACGCCGCTCCCGCCCCCCTGAAAGGGAGTTCCATCATGCGTCAGATTCCTGTCGACACTTCCGCCGCCATGGTGATGGTGGCCCAGCCTCCGCAGCCCAAGGTCAAAGACCGCCGTACCGGTGAACTCGCGATGGACGTCGAGACCGGCGCCCAGTTGATGACGGTGGGCGTGCTGTTCGCCGCGAACGGTGAGGCGGAGGTGCTGACCGTCACGGTTCCTCAGCCCGGCATCACCGGTGAGCTGGTCATGGGTACTCCGGTCGCGCTGACTGGCCTGACCGCCCGGCCGTGGGAGAACGAGTTCGGCGGCCAGAAGCGGCACGGGATCAGCTTCCGCGCCGTCGCGGTGACCTCGCTGGCTGAGGGCGCTTCGAAGCCGAAGGCTGCTTGATCATGTCGTGGCTGACCGCGTTACTGCTGCTGGTCGCCGTCGCTGCGGGTCTCCTGCGGTGGCAGCGCCCGGCCTGGTACTGGCTGACCTTCGGGGTCACCTTCGCCGCGCTGCGGGTCCTGGTCCGCTACACCTCGGTCATGGACGCCTGCGGGCTCACTGTCCCGCCCTCACGCTGGCGTCTCCACCTGGCCCGGGCAACCAACCGCCCGGCACCCGAAAGCCGCCCGCCGCAGATCCTGCGGCTTCGCCCCACCCGCACCGGCCTCGTACTGCGGATCAAACTCCGCCCCGGTCAGGACGCGTTCGATGTGGCTGCGGCCACGGACCGGCTACGCCACTCGTTCACCATGTACGGCGTCACCTCCCGCGAACTGCGCTCCGGCATCGTGGAGTTGCGGATGACCGGCTACGACGTCCTCAAGCGGGTGCAGATGCCCGCCAAGGTCGACCGTGCCCCGATGCGGGTCCCGGTGGCGCTGCGCGAGGACGGGTCCGTGCACTACCGCGACTACCGCCAGATGCCACACGCCCTGACCCTGGGCGCCACCATGTCGGGCAAGTCGGTGTACCAACGCAACCTAGTGGCCGAACTGGCCGCGCAGGACGTCGCCCTGGTCGGCGTCGACTGCAAGCAGGGTGTGGAGCTGTTCCCGCTGGCCCGCCGGTTCTCCGCACTCGCCGACAACCCCGACACCGCCGCCGAAGTCCTCGATGCCCTGGTGACTCGCATGGAGAGCGTCTACCAACTCATACGGGCCGAACAGCGCATCACCTCGGACGTGCCGGACGCGGAGATCGCCGCCGGTATCTGGGACCTTCCCGACCACCTGCGCCCCACCCCGATCGTCGTCCTCGTCGATGAGGTCGCCGAGCTGGCTCTGTTCGCCTCCAAAGAGGAGGAGAAGCGCCGGGACCGGATCATCACCTCCCTGGTCCGCCTCGCCCAGCTCGGACGTGCGGCCGGCATCTATCTGGAGATCTGCGGACAGCGCTTCGGCTCCGAACTCGGCAAGGGCATCACCATGCTCCGCGCCCAGCTCACCGACCGCACCGCCCACCGCGTCAACGACGAGACCTCCGCCGACATGGCCTTCGGCGACATCTCCCCGGACGCCGTACTCGCCGCGATCCAGATCCCCACCGACGCACCCGGCCTCGCCGTCACCGGCGACTCCACCGGCGGCTGGGCCCGCATCCGCGCACCACACACCACGCTGCGCCAGGCCGTCAACGCCTGCAACCGGCACGCCGACCGCACCCCGGACGTGCCCGAACTCGCCGCCTTCAGGCCCGTGCTCCCGCACCTGGACCCGGCCCCCGCCCCGGCCATCGAGACGGCCCCGGCCACGGCCTGACCATCCCCTGCTCCATCGGTCGGCGTGACCGCATCACGCCAGGTCCCTACCCGCTCCATGCCTCATCCCGGAAGGAGCACCACCCATGACCGCACGCAAGCCCACCGCCGCCCGCAAGCGCCCGGCGAAGAAGTGCACGGACTGCAAGGGCACCGGCGAGATCACCGAAACCGTCCGCGTCGGCTCCGCCCGCAAGCACCGCGACACCGAGGACCGGCAGTCCGCCCTGTGCCTGGCCTGCTTCGGCACCGGCCACGCCCTCACCAACTGATCACCGCCGGGACGGGCGGCCGGACCTACGCGCCCCGCCCCTCCCGGCTCCCAACCCAGTGAAGGAGGTGAAGACCATGACCCGCACGATTCGCCCGGACGCCGTACTCGTACAGGCCGTCATTGCCGGGGCCCTGTCCTTCGCCCACCTGCACGATCTCGCCGCCGCCGCAGGACAGACCGGCTGGAAGGCATGGGCCTACCCCATCTCGGTGGACCTGCTCTTGGTCGCAGCATGGCGACGGCTTCGCGGTGGCGGCCGGTCCCGTCTGGCGTGGTGCTGGTTCCTGATCGCCCTGGTCGCCTCGCTCGGCGCGAACGTCGCCACCGCCGGATTCCTCGACCTCGCCAACCCCCCGGCCTGGCTGCGCTTCAGCGTCGCGGGATGGCCCGCCCTCGCCTTCCTCGGCGGCACCCTCCTGGCCCACACACCCGCCCCGGCCCCGGCCGTGCCGGCCGAATCGGCAACGGCTGACGACCTCGGTCCCGAGCTGGTCGAACGCGATCAGCGTCCAGCCCCGGAACCGGCTCCGGCACTGCCCGCACCCGGACCGGTCGCCGTTCCTTCCGTGCCGCCCGCGCTGGTGGAGCACGCCCGCAAGGTCGCCGACGACCACCGCACCCGAACCGGCTCCGAGATCGACCCCGACACCCTGCGCGCCCGCCTCGGTGTCCCCGCCCCGATGGCTGATGCCATCGCCGCCCAACTCGCCTGACAAGGAGATTGGATCATGCCTGCCCGCGACTTCTTCCACTCCGTGATGCGGATCGGACCGGTGCAGATCGGCACCCACCGCGACCGCCACGGCCGCACCAAGCACGCCGCCGTCTGCACCTCCGACCGCTGCGGCTGGTCCGCCGACTTCTCCAGCCAGTCCGCCGCCCAGCTCGCCGCCCGCACCCACCGCTGCCAGGTCCGCTGATGGACGTCCCGCTCTGGATCGCCCTGATCGCCGTTGGCTACCTCGGCATCAAGCTCATCCGCCCGCCCGCATGGCTCGTGGTCGTGCTCCTGCTCGGCGGCTACCTCCTCGCCGACAGCCTGCTCGCCCCCGTCATCGACACCGCCATCAAGTAACCCGCCTGAAAGGAGCACCACCGATGTTCAAGCCCAAGTACCCGGCCCCCGACACCTACACCGCGACCACGCTGCCCGCCGCCCCGGCCCCGGTGCACCAGGTTCCCACCCCGGCCCCGGTGCCCACCCGGCAGGCGCCGGCGGTGCAGCTCACCCCCGGCGCGCTGGTCGCCCTCGTCGGCGGTGGCGTCACGGCCGTGCTCGTCGTCGGCGCGGTCTTGGTCTCCATGCTCCTCGCGGTCGCCGTCACCGGCGTGTCCGTCGCGGTGTGCGCCGTCGTCCTGCGCTCGCTCCTGCACTCCAGCCACCTGCACCGCTGACCGGCCCCCGGGGCGGCCTCTACCGCCAAGTTTCGTCCGCCCCGGGAGCCGTGCCCCTGCCCGAACCACTGATCCGGAAGGAACCACCCATCATGGCCCACCGCCCGACCACCACGGCCCGCATCTGCCCGGACTGCGACGGGTTCGCCTCCGCCGCCATCACCCTCGGCGGACGCGACCGCAACGGCCACCGGCGCACCATCACCGCGCACTGCCCTGCCTGCCACGGCACCGGCACCCGCTCGGCCTCGATGCGGGGGACTGTCCGTGTCTGACACCACCCCACGCGTTCTGGACCTGTTCTGCTGCTCCGGTGGTGCCGCGATGGGCTACCACCAGGCCGGGTTCGAGGTCGATGGCGTCGATATCACCCCCCGTCCGAACTACCCGTTTCCGATCTATCGGGGCGACGCGCTGGAGCGGCTCGCCGCTCTGACCACGTCCGGCGACATCGAGCGCTACACCCTCGCTCACGCATCCCCTCCCTGCCAGGCCGGCTGCACCCTTACCGTCGGCACCAACCACTCCCAGGGGTGGGGCAACGACCACGTCGACCTCGTCGCTCTGACCCGCGAACTCCTTGACCGCACCGGCCTTCCGTACGTCATTGAGCAGCCCAACGGCCGGGCCGCCATCCGCAAGGACGTCACGCTGTGCGGCGCCATGTTCGGCCTCGGCGTGCTGCGACACCGCAACTTCGAACTGGGCCACTGGGCCGTCGCCACGCGCCCCTTGCACGTCAAGCACGAAGGCCGCGTCAGGGGCTGGCGGCATGGACGGTTCTTCGACGGTCCCTACGTCGCCGGCTACGGCCAGGGAGGCGGCAAGGCCACCGTGCCCGAGATGCAGCGGGCCATGGGCATCACGTGGACCGAGGTCCGTGAGGAACTGACCGAGGCCATCCCGCCCGCCTACACCCGCTGGATCGGAACCGCCTTCCACACGGCCCGCCAGGAGGTGCTGGCGTGACCCATGCCGCGACCTTCGCGGGTCTGGACCCGATCACCTTGGGGGACATCCTCAGGGTGGCCGGGTCTTCGGACTTCGACCGCTGGCAAGACCAGATCCGCCGCACCGGCGGCTGCACCAACCCCATCCACCTCACCGGCTGGACCCTCGCCAAGGACAAGACCACAGGCGAGACCCTCCGCCACTACACGACCGAGCACGAGCCCGGCGGACGGCTGCGTGTCGCTTGCGGCAACCGACGCGCCTCACGCTGCCCGGCCTGCGCCTGGACCTACGCCGGAGACACCTACCACCTGATCCGCGCCGGACTCGCCGGAGACGACACCAAGGACATCCCCGCGGCCGTTCGGGAACACCCCCGGGTCTTCGCCACCCTCACCGCCCCCTCCTTCGGCCCCGTCCACAACCGGCCCTCCAACGGCCGCTGCCGCTGCGGCACCACCCACCCAGACGATGACCCGATCCTCGGCACGGCCCTCGCCCCGGCAACGTACGACTACGCGGGCACGGTGCTCTTCAACAACCACGCCGGGGAACTCTGGCAGCGCTTCACCATCCGCCTCCGCCGCGAGATCGCCGCCCGCGCCGGACTCACCCAACGCGAACTCACCGAAGCAGCCCGCGTCTCGTACGGCAAAGTCGCCGAATTCCAGAAGCGCGGCGCCATCCACTTCCACGCCGTGATCCGCCTCGACGGACCGGACGGACCCGAGAGTGCCCCGCCCTCGTGGGCCTCCGTGACTCTGCTGACTGAGGCGATACGCGCTGCCGCCGCCCACTCGTACACCACGGTGACCGTGCCCGCCGCCGACGGGCAGCCGTGCCGGCCGTTTCGCTGGGGCACCCAACTCGACGTTCGCCCCATCCGCGCCTTCGACGACGGAGCCGACATCACCGAGCAGGCCGTTGCCTCCTACGTCGCCAAGTACGCCACCAAAGCAGCCGAGACAACCGGAACCCTGGACCGCCGTATCGGGGAGCTGGCGGAACTGGACCGCCACGACGTACCCGACCACGCCCAGCGGCTTATCCGGGCCTGCTGGGACCTTGACCCGGTCTACCCCGAACGACGGCTCTGGGCCTGGGCGCACATGCTCGGCTTTCGCGGCCACTTCTCGTCCAAGTCCCGCCGCTACTCCACCACTCTCGGAGCCCTGCGACAGGTCCGCGCCGACTACCGCGCGGCCCAAGAACGCGAAGCTCTCGGACTCGACGACCGAGAGCCTGACACCGTGCTCGTCCTCGCCGACTGGCAGTACGCCGGACACGGTCACACCCCCGGGGAGTCTGCCCTCGCCGCTTCGATCGCCCGGGACCTACAGCTCAACCGCGAAACCGCCCGTGAAGCCCTCGCAGACCTCGATCCCGGCAGGGAGTGGTGACCATGACCCGGCTCCTGCCCGACCGCTACCTGACCCCGGTCGACCTCGCCGACCTCCTCGGCATACCGCTCGAAACCGTCTACCAGTGGCGGCGCAAGCGCACTGGCCCCCGCGGCTTCCGAGTCGGCCGACATCTCCGCTACGACCCCGAAGACGTACGCTCCTGGATCTCCTCGCTCGTCGATGCCGGGGAGGAGGCTGCCTGATGGCCGGACACGTGCAAGACCGTTGGTTCAAGGTCGAGACCGGATCAGACGGAAAGCCGGTCAAGGTCAAGACCAGCCGCTACGGCATCGGACACCGATACCGCGCCCGCTACGTCGGCCCGGACGGCACGGAGAAGAGCAAGAGCTTCCCCGACAAGCAGAAGCGTTTGGCCGATGCCTGGCTGACCAACATCGAAGCTGACATGGCCCGGGGGCAATACATCGACCCTCGCGCGGGCCGAACCACGTTCCGGGAGTACACGGAGCGCTGGCTCTCTTCGCTGACCACCGACCTCGTCAGCCGGGCTGCGGTAGAAGGGCGTCTCCGGCTTCACGCGCTGCCCTACCTCGGCTCTCGCCCCATCGGGTCGTTCCAGGCTGAGCACATCCGCGACTGGATTGGGCAGCTCGAACAGTCCGTGACTGCGGCGTCGTACAGGCGGCTGATCTTCGAAGCGGTCTCCTCGGTGCTTAACGCCGCTGTGGATGACCGGCTGTTGGCTTCGAATCCCTGCCGGGCCCGCTCGGTCAAGGCTCCACGGGCTGCACCGACACGCGTGCACCCCTGGACGGCCTCCCAGGTCTTTGCCGTGCGGGCTGGGCTGCCTGAGCAGTACCAAGCCATCGTCGACGTCGGTGCTGGCTGTGGTCTGCGGCAGGGCGAAATCCTCGGTCTCGCCCTGGAGAACATCGGTGATCTCGGCTGGGTGTACGTGCGACAGCAGGTCAAGAAGGTGCGTGGAACGCTCGTCTTCGCCCCGCCGAAGCGCGGCAAGCTTCGGGATGTCCCACTCGATCCGGAGGTGTCGGCCGCGCTGACCGCTCACATGGAGCGCTTCCCGCCGGCCGATGTGACCCTGCCCTGGCTGACGCCTACTGGCCCGAAGGTCACCAAGCGGCTCATCTTCACGAACGGCTCGGGCAACGCCCTGTGGAGCAACGCCTTCAACGATCGGGCCTGGAAGCCCGCTCTGGCGGCTGCGGGGATCATTCCGGCCCCTGAGAGGGGCGCGCGTTACGCGGCGGCCAGAGAGCACGGCATGCACGCTCTGAGGCACTTCTACGCCTCGGTCCTCCTCGATGCCGGGGAGAACATCAAGGCGCTGAGCCTCTATCTCGGGCACAGCGATCCGGGGTTCACGCTCCGCGTCTACACGCACCTGATGCCGAGCAGCGAGACCCGGACGCGGAAGGCGATCACCGCCATGTACCGGGCCGCCGGTCGCGCTCATGACGGCCCAGACACGGCCCAGGCTGCCTGACACGGCCCCTCATCGACGGGAAACCCGCTGGTGAGGGGCTGTTTCGTGCCCGAACTCGGCAAGTAACACCCCATCTTGCCTGACGTCCACCCCGGGACGGAAACGGGTATGGCGTGCCGTACGGTGACGGCCCCGTCGCGGCAGGTCGCGGCGGGGCCGTCGTGGTCGGTCCGGTCCGGGGCGTCGCCGGTCCGACGGGGCGGCCGGCGGTGCTTTCGCCGGTGCCGGGGGGTGGCTATTCGTCGTCGGAGGCGGGCTGCTTCTTGCGGACGAAGACGACCGCGGCGATGCCGAGGACGACGAAGAGGACCGCGATGCCGAGGATCATGGGCGTGGCGTCGGAGCTGCCCGTCTCGGCCAGGTCAAGACCGTCCTCGGCGACGGGGGCCTCACCGGCCGTCGCGGGGCCCGGCCGGTTGCCCGGCTGGTCCAGGGTGCCGGCGCCGGGGTCGGCGCCCGCGCCGGTGGCCACGGAGGTCTCGCAGTCGAGGATGCCCCGGAAGTTCTTCTCCAGGCCGCCGGGGCCCTCGATGGTGAAGTCGTACGCCTGGTCCTCAAGCACCGGGACGGTGACGGTCAGCGACCGGCCGGCTGGGACGGTGTGCCGGGCGTCCATGAGCGCGAAGGTGAACGGCTCGTCGCCCCGGTTGGCTGCGGTGATGTCCACGCCGCCCTTCGCGCAGTTCTTCCGGGCGGAGAGCGCCGGGGCGGGGCCCTTCTTCGCCCAGGTGGCGGTCGCGTCGGCGGAGACGGTGGACTCGCTGGAGCCGGCCAGGATCTGGGTCTGGCTCTGCGTGGTACCGGTGAAGGCCCGGCCGACCGGTACCGAGGTGGTGGCCTGGACGGTGAGGGAGGACGAGCCGTCGGCCGCGTCGGCGGGCACGTCGAAGTACAGCCGGCCGCCGTCGACGGCGGTGGTGACGGGCTTGCCGTCCTTGCCGACGATCCGTACGCCGCTCGCGGCGTCGGCGGGCGGGGCCACGGTGACGCGCTCCGCGTTGGTGCGCACGGTGACGGGGCCGAGTCTTCCGCCCGCCTTGCCGGAGACCGCGTTGGGCTCCAGCGTCAGGGATGCCCTGGGTTCCGCGCCGGCGCGCGCGTTCTTCTCCAGGAAGTCGGCGAGCTTCTCCGCCTTCGGGTCGAGCGCGTCGACCTTGACGTGGTCGGAGTACCGCCAGATCGCGACCTGGGTGCCGGCGGCGGCCGTCTGCTCGGTGAGCGAGTCGACGCCTGCCCGCTTGGCCAGCGCGCTCAAGTCGTTGACCTGCGGGTACGAGTGCTCCAGGATCCAGCGGATCTTGCCGGCGTCCTTGTTGGAGCCGAGCGAGGTCTGGTCCCAGGAGGTCTCCAGGTACTTCGCCTGCTCCTGCGTCGGGCGGTGCACGTCGACGCAGTACGTCTTGAGGGTGCCGCCGCCGTCGACGGTCATCTCGAACAGCCCGGCGGGGATCTGCTGGTCGCCGGTCTCCGTGCGCAGGACGGCCTTGTCGTAGGTCTTCAGCCCGTCGAGCGTGGCCGCCGCACCGCCCTGGTGCTGCGGCGCCTCCTCGGCGGCGGCCGGCCCCGCCACGGCCAGCGCCCCGGCGGCGAGGAGTCCCGCGGTCACGGTCGCGGCGGCCGGACGGGCGGAGCTCCGCCCCCGTACGAACAACACAGAGAAAGCAGAAAACACAGAATTCCCCTTCGGGCGAGGCCCTTTCGCTCGGGTGCGACGGTGGGGGAGCGCCTCGCCGGCAGACTCAAGTGCCCCGTGAGTATCCGGAAATCCTAGAGAGGCGGAGATCGACAGCCCCCTGTCATACCGTCAGATAGCCATTCCGAATCGGAATCGTTATCGCCCAGCCCCTGGACGAGCCTGTTCTGTCGACAAATCGCTGGGCGGTTCCGCCGAGTTGCGCGCCTCGGTCGCCGGACGCCGGGTCAGCAGCGGGTCTCCTCTCACCACCCGCCGGAAGGCGGACGTGCCGCGCGTCATGTCGTGTCCGACCGCCAGCGCCTCGATGTCGGCGGAGAATCTCCGCCGCCCGTCCTTCTCCTCGTCCCGCACCCTCAACCGCCCGTGCACCACCAGCGGTTCGCCGATGGACACCGACCCGGCCAGGTTCGTCGCCAGCGAGCGCCGCGCCCACACCGTGTAGAAACTGGAGTGCCCGTCGGCCCAGCTCTCCTTCTGGCGGTCCCAGTACCGCACCGTCACGGCAAGCCGGAAGCGCGCCACCGCGCCCGCCGCCGAGTCCCGGTGGTCCACCCCCGTCGCGGCGTTGCCCACCAGCGTCACCCACGTCTCGCTCATCCCGGCTCCCCCGCTGCCCTCACCGTCCGGTGCGCCCTCCGCGACCGGCTGGTTCCATGCTGGACCGGTCGCGGCGGACCCGCCGGGGCCTGTGGGCTACCGGCCGGTTGTGGACAACCCCGTCACCGCCACGTACTGCTCCCGCACCTCCCAGTACCGCATCAGCTCGGC
This sequence comes from Streptomyces sp. NPDC054887, assembly GCF_053610585.1. NCBI lineage: Bacteria > Bacillati > Actinomycetota > Actinomycetes > Kitasatosporales > Streptomycetaceae > Streptomyces > Streptomyces sp. NPDC054887. The sequence continues at coordinate 48,075 of NZ_JBSGYQ010000034.1, forward strand.
CGACACCGGGTCCAGCACCCGCGCCCGGCCGCAGCCGGCCGCCGCCTCACGCAGCCGCCGCTCGGCGTCCTGCCCGTAACGCCGCGCCGGTCCCCTGGCCGCCGCCGCGCACGCCCACTCGACCAGCGGGCCACCGAGGATGCCGGCGAGCATCACCAGGACGGGCGGCAGCAACCGCGGCTCCAGGACGCCGACGATCTGGCCCACCAGCCACAGGCCGCCGAAGATTTGGAGCAGGGTCATGGCAGCCTGGGTCAGCACCGCCGCCGGCCACCACGCGGGCTTCGGCGGCCTGCCGCGGGGCAGCCCGGCCCGTACCGCGAGTACGTCCAGTTCCTCGGGCAGCCCGGCCGCGCCGCGCACCGCGGACTCCCGTACCGCCTGCGCCCAGGGGGCGGGGAGGCCGGCGGCGGCCTCGTCGGCGACCGTGCGCACGGCCTGCTCCACGCGCTGGCGGGCGGTGATCTCCTCCTCCTCGCCCTCGGTCGGCGTCCGGCCGGAGATCGGGTCGAGGCCGGCTCCCAGCGCGCGGCTCTGCTCGTACCAGCGCCAGAGCCTCAGCCACGGCGTCCCGCACGACTTGCCCGCGTTCCTGCGCCACTCCCGCTCGGCCGCCTCCCCCACGGCCGCCGCGCCCACCGCCTCCGCGAGCCGGTCGGTGAACTGGACACGGGCCCGCTCGCCGAGCTCCGGCGGCCGCCGCCCGTCGGCGACGTAGACGGGGCGCAGCCGGGCCGCGGCGGCGTCCACGTCGGCGGACAGGCGGCGGGCGGCGGCTCCCCGTTCCTGTACGAACTGGCAGAGCGTTTCGCGCAGTTCGCCCACGCCCTCACCGGTGAGCGCGGACAGGGCCAGGACCGTGGCTCCGGGTTCGCCGTGCTCGCCGAGCGCCATGCCGTCCTCGTCGAGGAGCCTGCGCAGATCGTCGAGGACCAGGTCGGCGGCTTCGCCCGGCAGCCGGTCCACCTGGTTGAGCACCACGAAGGTCACCTCCGCGTGGCCGGCGAGCGGCCGCAGGTAGCGCTCGTGCAGCACGGCGTCGGCGTACTTCTCGGGGTCCACGACCCAGATCACCGCGTCCACCAGCGTGAGGACCCGGTCCACCTGGTCGCGGTGGGCGGTGGCGGCGGAGTCGTGGTCGGGCAGGTCGATGAGCACCAGCCCGTTCAGCGCCTCGTCGCGGAAGCCGAGCGGGGCCGGCCTGCGGCGCAGCCGCCCGGGGATGCCGAGGCGGTCCAGCAGCCCGGCGGCGCCGTCGGTCCAGCTGCACGCGATGGGCGCCGAGGTGGTCGGCCGGCGCAGCCCCGTGTCGGAGATCTGGACGCCGGCGAGCGTGTTGAACAGCGTCGACTTGCCGCTGCCGGTGGCGCCCGCGACGGCGACGACCGTGTGGCGGGCGGAGAGCCGCTGGCGGGCGGCGGCCTCGTCGAGCACGCGGCCCGCCTCGGCGAGGGTGGCGCCGTCGAGGCGGGTGCGGGAGAGGCCGACCAGCTCGCGCAGGGCGTCGAGGCGCCCGCGCAGCCGGCCGCCGTAGGCGCCGCCGGGCGAGAGGCCGTCGTACTCGTCGTCGCCGGTGTCGCGAGGGTCTGCGGAGGTCCGGCGGTCGTCGGACGACGGCGGGACGGGCAGCGGGGTCCGGGCGGCGCGTTCGCCGCGGGCCGCCGCGCGCTCGGCGGAGCGCCGGGCGATCAGCCCGTCGTCCCACCGGACCTCGACCCCGCCCTCCGCCGCCGGGCCCGTGCCATTGACGGCTTCCGCGCCGGGGGCGCTGTCCGTTCCGGGCGCGGCTTCCGTTCCGGGGGCGGTGCCCGTGCCGTTCAGGGTCGCTGCGCTCGGGGCGTCGATTCGTGTGCCGTCGGCGGGCTGCGCGCCGGTGAGGTCGGCCCCCAGTGGGCCGGCGTGGCTTCCCGTACCGCCGAGGTCGTCGGCGCGTACGCCCGGCTCCTGGAGCTGACCACCGGGGCCGTCCGGTGCACCGAGGTCGTTCAGGTCATGCGGAGGGCTGTCCGGGCCACCGGGATCCGTCGGACCGACGAGGTCGTGCGGCGCGTCGACGTCGTGCGGGCCGCCGACGCTTCGCACGCCGTCGACGCCGTCCGTGTCATCAGTCACAGCAGTCACGTTTGCGATCACTTCTCCTTCTGCAGCAGGGAGAGCGCGGCGATGAGCTCTGCCTGCGGCTCCGGGGTCACCCCGAGGGCGTCGAGCGGCGCGAGCCGCTGCTCCCTTTCGGTGCTGAGTACGCGGTCGATGTACGTCGTGAGCAGGTCCCCGCCCTTGTCGCGCAGCCGGGTCGCGGCGATCGCGCCGATCCGCTCGGCCAGCCGCTCCCCGGCGGTTCTGGCGCGGCGGCCGCCCAGCAGCGCGGCGGCCAGCAGGGCGGCGACGGTCTCGGCGTCCGGCGCGGGCGGGCGTTCGAGGTCCCGCACCTCTTCCTCCGCGAGTTCTTCGAGCACCCGGCGCCACCGCCGTGCGGCCATACCGATGCGCTCGCCGGCCTCCCGGTCGGGGATGCGGAACGCCACCGCGTCGGCGGCCGGCTCGCGCCGCCACGCCTCGTGCACGTGCTCGTCGGCGGCGGCGACGGCGCACTGGAGCAGCGCCGTCAGGCTCGCGACGAGCGAGTCGAGAAGCTCACCCGCCGAACTGTCCAGCGGATATCCGCGCCAGCGGGTGAGCGCGTCGCCGGACAGGACCGCGCCGCGCTGGAGCCGGCGGCGCACCCGCGCGCCCTCCTTCTCGTACGCCTCCTCGACGTCCGCCGTCAGCCGCACGGAGGCGGCGTACTGCGCGGCGACGGCCCCGGCGAGCTCGGGCATCCGGGCGTTCAGCGACTCGATGACGCCGGTGGCGGTGCGGGCGACGGCCTGCTGGCGTGCGGCCGGGTCGTGCACCCGGTGCGCCAGCCAGGCGCGCAGCGGCTCCACGGCGGTGGACGGCAGCAGTCCGCTTCCGCCGCCAGCCGATTCGGGCAGCTCGGGAATGGTGAAGCGGGGCACGTCACCGAGTCCGGCCTTGGTGAGCAGCGCGGCGTACTGGCGCGACACCTCGCCGATGACCTGGTGCGGAACCCGGTCGAGGACGGTGACGAGGGTGGCGTCGTACGCCTTCGCGGTACGCAGCAGGTGCCAGGGCACGGCGTCGGCGTACCGGGAGGCGGTCGTGACCATGACCCAGACGTCGGCGGCGCAGATCAGTTCGGCGGCGAGCACCCGGTTCCGGGCGACGAGCGAGTCGATGTCGGGCGCGTCGAGCAGGGCCAGGCCGCGTGGCAGCGTCCCGACGGTCTCGACCCTGAGGGTGTCCCCGCCGCCCTTCTCGCCGTCCGCCGGCCCGGCGTCCTCCTCGCCCTCCTGGCGGGGCAGCCATACGCGGGTGAGCTGCGGCAGTACGCGGAGGTTCGCGAACCAGTGGTGGTCGTCCGGGTGGCAGACCAGTACGGGCGTGCGCGTCGTGGGGCGCAGGACGCCGGACTCGCTCACGCGGCGGCCGACGAGGGAGTTGACGAGGGTGGACTTGCCGGCGCCGGTGGAGCCGCCGATGACGGCGAGCACCGGCGCTTCGGGTTGTTTCAGCCGGGGCAGCAGGTAGTCGTCGAGCTGCGCGAGCAACTCGATCCGTGACTGCCGGGCGCGCGGGGCCCCCGGCAGGGGGAGCGGGAGGCGCACGGCGGCGACACGGTCGCGCAGCGCGGAGAGTGCGTCGATCAGCTGAGGCCGTGCGTCCAAGGTCACCACATGCGAAGAATGCCCAATTTTGGAGTCTTTTAGAAGCCTAAAGGCACCTCTGCGTGCATCTGCGCGCCGATTGGCGGCGGGCGGGTAGGCGGTACGGGAGGGGCGCAGGCATAACGAGTGCACAACACCCGGGGCGGGAGACGGCAAAAGCGGTGCGCGATTCGCACTCGCCTGCGATTATCGGGTTCGCTTCACCGAACCTCCACATCGTGCCACGCAGGTGAAGCAACCGGCCCAAGGCGATCGGAGCCCTATCCTTGTCCCCGGCAAGGTCCGGGACCCGCCCAGCCCGGGGCCCGGCCCGCCGAGGCCATGATCCGGCCCCCGTAGCTCAGTGGATAGAGCAGGCGCCTTCTAAGCGCTTGGCCGCAGGTTCGAGTCCTGCCGGGGGCGCAAACAGCCTCTCACCAGCACGAACGGGTGAGGGGCCCTGTCGTTGCCGCCGGTGCGGCGCGCACGGGCCAAGCGCCCCGCAGCGCCTTCGTGCACGACGTCGCGATCTTCGTCGTCTTCTGCCTGCCGTTGGACACGGGGCCGCCCGGCGCAGCCGCGCCGCGCGCCGGCGCGGAGGGGCGAGGGCCCCGTCGATTGCTTCGCGGGGTGTGGCTCCCGGGCGACCTTGACGATTCGCCAGGCGACCATTCCCGATGCCTGGGAGACGGCGTCCACGTCCATTGTGATCTTGCCCGGTGCGTCGTGGATGCGCGTGTGGGTGGCGGTCCCGTCGCACGTCAGCTTTCGTACGGTCGTTTCTCCCCCGATCCGTACCGTCGCCTCGGCAGCGCCGCTGCCGGCGCAGGCGAAGCTCAGCCGGTAGGACCTTCCGGGCGTCAGCGGTGACTCCTGGTGGATGCCGTCGCTGAGACGTTCCAGTCCGCTTTCGAGGAACTCCGGGTCACCGGGGACGATGGTGTCCAGAGCGGCCTCGGCCTGTGCGGCCAGCTTCTTGTCGCGGTCTTCCCGGGACGGGCCGGTGGCGGTCGCGGTCGCGGTGGGCACGGGCGGGTCACTGGGGTGGCCGGAGTCCCCCGTGCAGCCGGAGAGTACGACTGCTGCCAGGGCGCAGGTCGGGGCGAGGGCGGCGGCACCGCGTCGTCGTGGTGGGCGACGTGTCGTCACGCGCGAGCGGTTTCCCTCTGGTTCGGCGTCCTGGACGGGCGGGTCGCGCGGAACGTAGCGCGTGGTGGGGGCGCTCGCGTGTGCGGCCGGACCGGGCTTCCGTGGGCGGGGTGGGGGGAAGCGCGGTCCGGTCGGGGTGGTTACGCGCTCAGGGGGACGGCGTGGTCGTTCACCGCGGGGCCCGAGCCGCCCGTCACGTCGAAGCGGCCCAGACGGCGTACCGGTACGAGGCCGGGCAGCAGCATCTGCCACATCTGGGTCGTACGCTCGCTCAGGTCGCGGCGGCCGGCGAGCACTTGGGAACTGAGCTGGAGTCCCGTCCAGCAGCCGACGATCAGGTTCGCGGCGTGGTCGACGTCGACCTCCGGCCTGACGTCGCCCCGGCCCTGCGCCTGCGACAGGCAGTTGCGGATGAGTTCGATCCACTTCACGTACGGCTCGGCGCTGACGCCCGACACGTTGCTCTGCTCGATCACCAGCCGGATGCCGGCCCGCACGCGGACGCTCTCCTGGAGCTGCCGCGCCATCCCGTGGACCAGGTCGATCACCGTCTGGACACCCGGGCGTTCGATGTCCCGCATCGTCTCCCAGATGGAGAACTGCTCGTCGATCACAGCCTGGGCGAGTTCTTCCTTCGAGGCGAAGTGGAAGTACAGGGCCCCCTTCGTGACGCCGGCCTCCTTGACGATGTCGCTGAGACTCGTACCGGAGAAGCCCGTGTGGTCGAAGGCCCGCGCCGCGCCGTCGATGATGGCGCTCCGTGTCACCTCTGCCCGTTCCTGCCTGGCCATGAACAACCTCCTGATCCTGTGCGGCGACCGCCGGCGCCCCACCGCCTCGCCCCCCGTGTGGGGCACCGCGCCCGCTCGCTCACCAATTTTGCTCACACCTCTCGTAAAAAACCAACTAGCTAGTATTGTTTTGCCTCGCCCCACCAAGCCTCTCGTGCCACAGCTCGACTTCTGTCCTGCTCAACTCACCTTCAGGAGGCCCCTGATGCGCGTTGCGACACTCCTCGACCAGGCTGATCTCTCCTCCACGGTCGAAGCACCCGAGCTCTTCCTCCAGACCGTTCCCCGGACGCTCGTGCACCGGGCGGCTGTGTCCGAGGTCCTGGTGACCGGGATACAGAGAATCGACGCGGACCACTTCAGAGTGGGCGCCCAGTGGCCGCGCAGCCACAGCTACTACGGCCCGGTCGCCGGCCGCTGGCACGACCCCATGCTCCTCGCCGAATCGATACGCCAGGCCCTGCTGCTCATCTCCCACCAGGCGTACGACGTGCCCATCGGCTATCAGTTCCTGTCCCACACCGTCTCGCACGACATGACGGCGGAGGGCGCCCTGCTCACCGGACGCCCCGCCCACGTGCTGCTCGACGTCCGGTGCACCGACATCAAGCGGCGCGGCAGGACGGTCAGCGCGTACACGGCGCAGATCGAGTGCCGCCGGGACGGACACGTCATCGGCACGGGCGCGGTCACCATGGCATGCATGGCACCGGCCGTCTACAGCAGGGTCCGCGGCGACAAGGCGGAGGGCAGCCCGCAGCGGCCCCTGCCCGAGGCGGTCACGCCGGAGCTCGTGGGACGGCGGCGGACCACCGACGTGACGATCTGCGCCACCGGTGTCGAGCGCGTGTGGACACTGCGCGCCGACCAGAACCACCCCGTGCTCTTCGACCACCCCGTGGACCACGTGCCCGGCATGGTCCTCATGGAGGCGGCGCGCCAGGCGGCCCTCGCGGTGCTCCAGGAGCCCGAGGGGCTCGCGGTGGCCTGCGACGCCACCTTCGACCAGTACGTCGAGTTCGACAGCGCCTGCCTCGTGACCGCGAACACCGAACCGGCCGAGATGGCGGGGCCGCGTACGGTCTCCGTCCGCTTCGACCAGAACGGCGCCACGGTCGCGACGTGCAAGGTCAAGGTCCTTGCGATCTGAGCCGGGTGCGGTCCTGGTGCTCGGAGGCACCGGGTTCATCGGCGGCGCCGTCGTGCGCGAACTGCTGAGACCCGCCTCGACCGGCGCGCCCCCACCCGAACTGCGGGTGCTCGCACGACGGCCGTTGCCGGAGTGGATGATCTCGGCGGGTGCGCGGAGGATACCCGCCGATCTCACCGATCCGGCCGGGCTGCGGGGCGTCTGCGAGGGCGTCGGCACCGTTCTCCACCTCGCCAGTTACGTGGGGCCCGACCCGGCGCTGTGCGCCGCGGTCAACGACACCGGCACGCGGGCCATCGCCCGCGAGGCGGACGCGGCGGGCACCGCGCGCATCCTGTACGTCTCCACCGCGTCCGTCTACGGCACGGGCCCCCACCGCGGCGTGACCGAGAACCAGCTGGTTCCCGCGCCGGTGTCGGCCGCGAGCGCGTCGCGGCTCAGGGCGGAGGAGACGGTGCTCTCCCGGGGCGGCGTCGTGCTGCGGCCCCATCTGGTGCACGGGCCCGGGGACAAGTGGTTCGTTCCGCTGCTCTACCGGCTGCTGCGCAAGGTGCCGGTGTGGCCCGACGGCGGCGGCTCGCGCAGTTCGCTCGTCGCGGTGCGGGATCTGGCCCGGGTCGTCGCGGCGCTCTCCCGGAGCGACTGGGCGCAGGACCGGGGCACCGTGTACCACGTCAACCATCCGCGTCCCGTGACCCTGCGCGCGATGGTGACCCAGGTGTGCCGCGGGCTCGACCTGGCGCTCCCCGGGTCCGACCTGCCGCGCGCCGCGCACCGGGAACTGGCGGCGCGCGTCCTGCCGGCGCTCTCCACGCACCAGCACGCCCTCCTCACGGAGGACCACTGGTACGAGAGCAGCCGCATCTGGGCCCGGCTCGGCATCGAGCCGGGCCCGGGCTTCGCGGCGGGGCTCGTCGCGGGGCTGCCGTGGTACCGGCGGCACGTGGCCGGTGCGCACGTCGCCTGATCCGCCGCTCGGCCGGGGGGGGGCCGCGGGGGGGAACCCCCCCCCCAGAACACACCACCCCCCGCGC
>NZ_JBSGYQ010000034.1:55915-84406 GCF_053610585.1 Streptomyces sp. NPDC054887
CGGCGGTGGCCCCGGCGGCCGGGGGCGGGGGCTCACGTCGCGTGCCCCGCCGCGCGGCGGGGCGGTCCGCCTGTGCGGACCGCCCGGCCCTTTCACGCTTCGCCGCCGGCGCCCACCGCCTCGACGCCGCTCATCGTCAGTTCTATCGGCAGGTCCTTGCGGCAGGTGACGCCCAGCTTCCGGTAGATCCGGGTGAGGTGCTGCTCCACCGTGCTCGGCGTGATGAACAGCTTGGCGGCGATGTCACGGTTGGTGTAACCGCCCACCGCCAGTGCCGCGACCCGGCGTTCCGAGCCGGTGAGCAGCGTGCTGTCGGTGACCGCGGGGTTCGCCCCGGCCGGCTCGTCGCCCTCGTCGCCGAAGGACAGCAGCGCCTCGCTGAGCGGCGCGGCCCCGCACAGGGTGACGAGGTGGCGGGCACGGCGGGCGTGGGTCCTGGCCCTGCGGTTGTCGCCGAGTTCGGAGTACGCGTCGCTGAGGTTCGCCAGCACCCGGGTCTGCTCGTAACGGTCGCCGCACTGCTCGAACAGGTCGAGCGCCTCGGTCAGCATCTGCGGGCGCCGGCCCACCGGCCCGCCGACGGCCAGCACGCGCAGCGCCGCCGCCCTGGTCCTGGCACCGCTGTTGCCGGGCCGCCCCAGCTGGTCGTACGCGAGCCGCGCGGCCTGCTCGCGGTTGCCGAGTTCCAGCCACGCCTCGGCGGCGCTGGTGCGCCACGGCACGACGCCGGGGACGTCGATGCCCCAGGCGCGCATCCGCTCCCCGCAGGCGAGGAAGTCGGCGAGCGCGGCGTGGTCGTGGCCGGTGGCCAGGTGGAACTGGCCGCGCGCGTGCAGGTAGTACAGCCCGTACCGGGTCTGGAACATGGCCTTCGGCACGGCCCGGGTCAGATACGACTCGGCCTCGTCGTACTGCCCCATCCGCGTGGTGGCGAGGACCAGGGTGCTCAGCGGGGCGCCGAGGGCGACGCCCCACGCGTTGGGCGCCACATGGCTCAGGGCGAGCTGCGCGTGGTCGACGGCCCGGGAGAGGTCGCCCTGGCGGACGGCCGCCTCGGCGCGGGCCGACGACAGCAGACCCATCCAGGTCGGCGAGTACGGGGTGTGCCCCTCGGTCAGCAGCCGGTCGCACCAGGCCCCCGCGTCCGGGCGGTCCGCGTTGAGCAGCACGCTCAGCGCGAGCAGTGCGGGCTCCTCGGGCCAGGTGATGTCGTAGCTCGGGCCCCGGTCCTTGAGCACCTGTTCGGCCCGCTGCACGACGTCGTGGCTGCGCCCGTTGACCAGGGCGTCGGCCAGCAGCGCGGTCGGCCGGCACCACGGGTCGGCGGGTTGCGCGGCGGCGTCGGCCGGCAGCGGCGCGCGGGGCTTGCGGCCCCTGCGGGCCAGCGTCGGGTGGGTCCACGCCAGCCACTGCTCGGTGTCGTGCAGCAGGGCCGCGACCTCGCCGTGCGGTTCGAGTTCCGTGCCGCGCAGCCGCTCCAGGAGCTCACCGGCCTCCGTGGTGCGCCCCTGCCACAGGAGTTGGCGGACGAGGTCGACGGTGTGGGCGGGCGCGAGGTCGCCGTCACGGGCCGCGGTGACGAGCGCGGCCAGGTGGTTCTCGGCCGTCGCGGGGTCGGACAGGCGCCGTACCTGGACCAGCCGGGCCTCGATCGCGGCGTGCTCGGCCGCGGGTTCGGGGCGGGCGCGCAGGGCCGCTTCGAGGGCGGCGGCGGCGCGGTGCGAACGGCCGGCGATGAGTTCCTGTTCGGCCGCCTCCAGCAGGACGTCGACGCTCCAGGCGGCGGCCGGGCGGTCCGCCTCGACCAGCAGCGCGGCGGTCTCCGGCGCCGGGCAGCCCTGTTCGTACAGGAGCTCGGCGGCCTTGATCCGCAGGGTCGTCCGCTCGTCGGCCGGGAGATCGTCCAGGATGCTCTGGCGGGCGACGTCGTGGCGGAACGCGAGGCCGTTGACCAGTCCGGCCGCCGCGAGGGTACGCAGCGCCGACTCGGCGCGGGCCGGGTCGATGCCGGCGATCCTGGCAATCCGGTCGGGCCTGGCGGAGCCGCCGAGGACCGCGAGGGCTCGGGCGGCGGCGGCCACCGGCGGGTCGACCCGGCTCGTCTGGCGCAGCACCGCGCGCCCGTACCCCTCGCGGCGGACGCCGCCGGTGGCCCGGTGGTCGTCCAGCAGCGCCGTCAGGAGCAGCAGGTTGCCGCCGGCCAGGGAGTGGAACTCGGGGGCGAGGCGCTCCGCGCTCGGCCGGTCGAGGTGCGCGGCGAGGAACCCCGCGACGCCCGCCTCGGTCAGCGCGGCCAGCGCCATGCGCCGGGCGTGCGGCTGGTCGAGCAGTTCCGTACGGAACATGGGGCGGCCGTCGGGGAGTTCCGAGTCGTCCGTCAGGACGGCCATGACCCGGGTGGAGCCGGTCCGCCGGGCCAGGTACAGCAGGCAGTCGAGGGACAGGCGGTCGGCGTGCCGGACGTCGTCGATCGCGAGGAGCACGGTGGCGTTCTGCGCGAGTCGCAGCACCGCACGGGTCACGTCGGCGAGGACCCGGGCGAGTTCGGGACCGATGACCGTCTCGGCCGCACCGCCCTGGGGGCGGTACGTGCCGGAGCCGGCGGCGGGGTCGGTGGCCCGGGTGGCCGCGGCCCTGCTGAGGAGCTCCTCGAACTCGGCGGCCGTCTCGTCCGGGACGGGGGCGCTGCGCAGCAACTGCCCCAGTACGCCGAACGGCAGGGCGTGTTCGGCACGGGAGCAGGCGGCGCGCAGGACCAGGCCGCCGGTGCGGGACGCGTGGGCGGCGACCCGGTGCAGCAGCTCCGTCTTGCCGCTGCCCGACGGGCCGTCGAGCAGGATCACCTTGCCTTTCCTGGCGTCGCATTCCATGAGCATGTGTTTCAAATGCATTGCCTGCTCGGCACGTTCGACCAGTTCCACTGGCCACCTCCCGTTTCGACAGGTCCAAAGGATTCGAAAGCCGCTGCTCGAGCCGGTTTCCCTTGGCCCTCGGCATGTGGCGGCACTTCGGAAGCTAGCAACCCCTCAGGGGTGACGGGTTTTCCCGCGTCCACTGGGCGGCAACTGGGCGCCCATCGGGTCCCGGGAGCGTCATCGCCGGGCTCCACAGGGGCTGTTGTGACGCTTCCAGGCGATCTTGAAGCGGCCCCGACGGCCGTCAGGGGCGCCCAAGATCGGAAGTGCACAGCGTTGACCTGCGGGTATGTAGCGGTCGCAAGTCCGAGCGATTCAGGCGTCTTTGAGATTGACAAACCGGTCGCTGGGTTTGTTTACTGTGAGGGGTGGTACGGCGGTAGCGTCCGCACCTCGACTTCGGCTGGAGTGAGCCAGCGTGCGATTCGAATTGCTCGGTCCCTTGAACGCATTCTCGAACGACACCCCCATTAATTTGGGAGGCTTCAACCAGCGCGCCACTGCGGCTTTTCTCCTGCTGCACGCGAATGAAGTAGTACCGACCAGTAAACTGATTCACGCCCTGTGGGGATACGACCCGCCGGCGACCTCGCGGAAAATGGTGCAGAACGCGGTGTCGGGTCTGCGGAAGGTCATCGAGCGGCACTCCGGCCCCCAGGGGGCCGTCACCCTCACGACCAGCCCGCCCGGCTACCGGCTCGGCATCGAGCCCGAGAACTTCGACCTGGGCCGGTTCCGGCGCCTCGTGGAGCAGGGCGGAGCCGAACTGCGGGCGGGGCACAAGGAGCCGGGGCTGGCGCAGCTGCGCGCGGCGCTCGCCCTGTGGCGCGGGCCCGCGCTGAGCGACCTCACCGAGGCGGGCATCGCCTGGCCCGAACTCACGGCCGTCGCCGGGGTGCGCCTGGCGGTCTTCGAGGACTGCGCCCGCGAGGCCCTGAACCAGAACAGGCACCACGAAGTCCTGGGCGAGCTCCAGGAGATGGCCGCCATGGAGCCGGCGGGCGAACGGATCTGCGGGCTGCTCATGCTCGCGCTGTACCGCTGCGGCCGTCAGCACGACGCGCTCGCCGCCTACCAGCGCACCCGGAGCACCCTCCTCGACAACTTCGGCCTCGACCCGGGGCGGGAGCTGCGGGAGCTGGAACTCGCCATCCTCAATCAGGACCCGGCCCTGGCCCCCGACTCCGGGCCGCGCTGGGCCACCCGTACGATTGCGCGCCCCTCGGCCGCCCACCGGTGCAGCAGGCTCAGCGCCACCGGCGCTCCGGGCGGCCGGGCGCGGCCGGCGTACCGGCGCGGCTACGCATGACAGGCGGCGCCGGAGATCCCGGCGCGGGCGCGTGACGGCCCGACGGCCGGTGGGTCCCCCTGCGGCGGTGTGGGCTCGGGGCTCCCGTCGCGGTCAACGGCTCGGCTGGCGCGCGGCTGGGCTCCCGGTGCCGTCGGCGGGGCTCCCGTTCGGTCAGTGCGTCGTACCCCCGGCCAGCAGCATCGCCCCGTCCAGAGAGGACAGGCCGCCGAGCGCCGCCGGGCGGACGCGGATCGCGGGACCGGCCGGACGGGCCAGCCCGCCGGCGTGCCGGGCCACCGCCTCCACGTAGCCGGGCAGTCCCGCCGCGAAGCCGCCGCCCACCGTGACGAGCCGGGGGTGCACCAGCTCGGTCAGGCTCACGACCGCGGTGGCGAGCGCCTCGGCGCTGTCCGTCACCACGCCGGCCGCCCACGGCTCACCGGCCAGCCAGGCGGTGCGCAGTTCGGTGAACTCGACCGTACGGCCGAGGCGTTCGCCCGCCCGCCGCAGGACCGCGCGCCCGGAGGCGACGGACTGGACGCAGCCGCGCCGCCCGCAGTCGCACCGCTCCCCCGCCCGGTCCACGATCACGTGGCCCACCTCGCACGAACCGCGCGCGGCGCCCGGGCAGATGCTGCCGTCGAGGACGATGCCGCCGCCGATGCCCGTACCGACGCCGAAGTGCACCAGGTCGCGGCAGCCCGCCGCGTCCGCCTCGGCGAGCGCGGCGAGGTCGCCGTCGTCGGCGGTGCGCACGTCGGCTCCCGGCAGCAGGGCCGTCAGCCGCCGGCGCAGGTCGAGGCCCTGCCACGAGGGCCGGTTCGGCCATCCCCGTACGCGCCCCGAGGCGTCCAGCGTCGCGGGCACCGCCACGCCCACCGCGATCACCGGGTCCGCCGGGGCGTCGTCCAGCGCGGCGACGCCGGCTGCGAGCACGTCCATGTCGGCGTCCACTCCGCCGGTGTCCGGCCAGTGGAACACGGTCTCCCGCCGCTTCCCCGTACCGGCCGGCGCGATGCGCAGCGCCACCTTGGTGCCGCCCACATCGATTCCCAGATGACTCATGCGTTCTCCCGGCCCGGACCCAGTGCGGCGCAATCCGGTCGCACGGAGGGGTGCGTAGGGGGTTCTTGACCGGATTGCGCGGCTCTTACATTCGAATTCAATATTTCGCCTGCCGAAGGTGGATCTCATGCATTCGACGGACACAGCCACTGCCGACACCCCGCAGCCCGCGGAGCTGTCCACGGAATCCCGCGACGGGGATCGCGCGGAAGAGAGCGTCATTCCAGAACCGGTCGGCGAGGTGCTGAGGGTATTTCTCGGAAATCTGCGCGTTCAGGCGGCGGCGCGGACGCGATAGGCGCTGCGGGCCGCTTCGAGGGACGCCAGGTTGTGCTCCGCCCAGGCCGTGAGGGGCGCCAGGGAGTCGAGCAGTTCGCAGCCCATCGGGCTGAGTACGTACTCGACCTTCGGCGGGACCGTCGGGTACACCGTGCGGACCACCAGCCCGTCCCGCTCCAGGTTGCGCAACGTCAGGGTGAGCATGCGTCTGCTGATCCCGTCCAGCGAGCGCTCCAGTTCGGTGAAGCGTCGCGGTCCGCGCACGGCGGACAGGATCCGCATCGTCCACTTACCGCTCACCCGGTCGAGGATCTCCTCCAGCGGGGCCGCTTCATCTCGTACCAGCCGCGTGAGGGGGGCCGCGTCTCGCAGGGACATGAGCAGACTGCCTTTCAGTGCATAAGGCGTTCGAGGGTCGTCTGGAAGAGGCCGGTCAGGGCCTCCTGGTGGTCGGCGAGGTAGAAGTGGCCGCCGCCGAAGACGCGGAGGGAGAACTCGCCGTCGGTGTGCCCCGCCCAGGCGTGCATCTCGTCGACGGTGACTCTCGGGTCGCTGTCGCCGACCAGTGCGGACACCGGGCACGTCAGCGGCCGGCCGCCGGAGTGCCGGTAGCCCGCGACGGCCCGGAAATCGCTGCGCAGCACGGGCAGGGTCAGCCGTACGAGTTCCTCGTCGAGGAGCATGGCGTCCTCGCTGCCGCCGAGCACCCGCATCTCCGCGAGGAGGGCGTCGTCGTCCAGCTCGTGGAACCGGTCGTCCCGTACGGCGGACGGCGCCCGCCGGGCGGAGACGATCAGCACGGCCGGCGGGGCGCCGCCCGCTTCGAGCCGCCGCGCGACCTCGTACGCCACGGTCGCGCCCATGCTGTGCCCGAACAGGGCGATGGGACCCGCCCAGGGCATCAGCGCGTCCGTCACGCGGTCGGCGAGGGCGCCGATGTCCTCCACCGGCGGCTCGTGCCTGCGGTCGTGGCGGCCCGGGTACTGCACGGCGAGCGTCTCGATGTGGGGACCGAGCGCGGCGGACAGGGGGTGGAAGTAACTGGCCGCGCCGCCGGCGTGCGGCAGGGCGACGAGGGTGATCCGGCGGTCCGGCTTGGGGTGGTAACGCCGTATCCACTGCTGGGTGCAGGTCACCGCGGCCTTCACACGGACTCCCGTGCGGCGAGGGCGAGCAGGGCGCGGGCGCCCAGCCGGTAGCCGAGGGCGCCGAGGCCGACGACCACGCCGGAGGCCAGGGGGGCGAGGACGGACTCGTGGCGCCACTGCTCGCGGGCCCACACGTTCGACAGGTGCACCTCGACCCAGGGCCGCGGGTAGTTGGCCAGGGCGTCGCGCAGGCTCCAGCCGGCGACCATCAGCGCACCGGGGTTCACGATGGCGCCGACGGTGTCGTAGTTGTCGTGGACGGCCCGGACCAGGTCGCCCTCGGAGTCATGCTGGATCGACACGACCTTCCAGTCGGGTCCGGCGACCTCCTCGCGCACGGCCTGCGCTATGTCGGCCAGGCTGTCGGTGCCGTACACCTCGGGCTCACGTTGCCCGAGGATTCCGAGGTTGGGACCGTTCAGCAGGAGTATCGCGCTCATGACTCACCTCGCACTCGGTTCAGGATTCGCGGAACTGGCGGAACTGGCGGAACTGGCGGAACTGGCGGAACTGGCGGAACTGGCGGAACTGGCGGAACTGGCGAACTCGGCACACTTCAGGGTTTCCCCCTGAAGGTTGTATCAGCTGCGCTATTGGCGGGGGTATTCACAGGCCCCCGCACCCCGAAGTAAGGGGGGTAACAGTGGGACCCGTAGGGGATGGGAACGGATGTGGTCCGCGCGCTAGCGTGATATTCCCCGGATGAGAATGCGCCTTTGTCCGAGCGGTTCGCCGGAACAGTACCGGGCCCTCTCGGAACATTTCCAGACTCTCCGGGCCGCATTCATCCCCAAAGAGAATGGACCGTCATGAATGATCGTGCGCAGCAACTGCTCGCGGACCTTCCGAAGTGGCCGCAGTACGGAGACGAGGAACGCGCGGGTCTGATCCGGGCCCTCGAACAGGGCCAGTGGTGGCGCATGGGAGGCAGCGAGGTCGACTCGTTCGAGCGCGAGTTCGCGGAGCGCCACGGTGCGCCCTATGCCCTGGCGGTGACGAACGGGACCCACGCGCTCGAACTCGCCCTCCAGGTCCTCGGGGTGGGGCACGGCACCGAGGTCATTGTCCCCGCCTTCACCTTCATCTCCTCGTCGCAGGCCGCGCAGCGCCTGGGCGCCGTCGCCGTCCCGGTGGACGTCGACCCGGACACGTACTGCCTCGACGCCGAGGCGGCCGCCGCCGCGGTCACCTCGCGCACCCGCGCCATCATGCCGGTGCACATGGCGGGGCACTTCGCGGACATGGACGCCCTGGGCAAGCTGTCCGCCGACACCGGTGTGCCGCTGATCCAGGACGCGGCGCACGCCCACGGCGCGGAGTGGCTGGGCCGCAAGGCCGGCGAGCTGGGCTCGGTGGCCGCGTTCAGCTTCCAGAACGGCAAGCTGATGACGGCCGGCGAGGGCGGCGCCGTCACCTTCCCGGACGAGGCGACGTACCAGGAGGCGTTCCTGCGGCACAGCTGCGGCAGGTCCCGCACGGACCGCAAGTACTTCCACGAGACCTCGGGATCCAACTTCCGGCTCAACGAGTTCTCCGCCGCCGTGCTCAGGGCCCAGCTCGGCCGTCTCGACGAGCAGATCGCGGTGCGCGAGCAGCGTGCGCCGCTGCTCGCCGGGCTCCTCGCGGAGATCCCGGGCGTGGTGCCGCAGGCGCGGGACGAGCGGGTCACCGCCAATCCGCACTACATGCAGATGTTCCGCCTGCCGGGCATCGCGGAGGAGAAGCGCAACGAGCTGGTCGACGAGCTCGTGGCGCGGGGTGTGCCGGCCTTCGTGGCGTTCCGCGCGATCTACCGCTCGGACGGCTTCTGGGAGAACGCGGCGCCCGACGAGACCGTCGACGAGGTGGCCCGCAGGTGCCCCAACACCGAGGCCATCAACGCGGACTGCGTCTGGATCCACCACCGCACCCTGCTGGGCTCGGAGGAGCAGATGCACGCCGTCGCCGAGGTCGTCGCCGACGTGGTCGCGCGGACGTGAACGGCCCGGTGGGCGTGCGGGGACCGGACGGCCCTCCGGTCCGCACCAGTGTGGTGGGCCTCGGATGGGCCGCCAAGTCCATCTGGCTTCCCCGGCTGCGCCAGCACCCCTCGTTCGCCGTGGCCTCCGTGGTGGATCCCAATCCGGCCGCTCGGGCGGAGATCCCCCAGGACAGGGCGGGTACGCGGCTGCTGGACGACGTCTCCGAGCTGAGCAGGGACGGCACGGACCTGGCTGTCGTGGCGGTGCCCAACCATCTGCACAGCACGGTCGCGTGCCGGCTGCTGCGGATGGGCATCCCCGTCTTCCTGGAGAAGCCGGTGTGCCTGAACTCGGCGGAGGCGGAGCAGCTCGCCGCCGCCGAGCAGGCGGGCGGCACGGTGCTGCTCGCGGGCAGCGCGGCCCGCTACCGGGCCGACGTGGTGGCGCTGCGGCGGGTGGTGCGCCAGGACCTGGGGGAGCTGCGGCACGTGGAGCTCTCGTGGGTGCGGGCCCGTGGCGTGCCGGACGCCGGCGGCTGGTTCACGCAGCGGCAGTTCGCGGGCGGCGGGGCGCTGGTGGACCTCGGCTGGCACCTCCTCGACACGGTCGGCCCGATCCTGGGTCCCGTGGGGTTCGACCAGGCCGTGGGAACGGTGTCGGACGACTTCGTCAACGACCGTTCCTCGCAGGCGGCCTGGCGCGAGGACGCCCCGAAGGACGCGGGTTCCGACGGTGACGTCGAGGACACGGCGCGCGGCTTCCTGGTGACCGAGGACGGCGTGTCCGTGGCGATACGGGCGAGCTGGGCGTCCCACGAGCCGTACGACGTGACCCGGATCCGGGTCGACGGCAGTGCCGGGAGCGCCACCCTGACCTGCACCTTCGGATTCAGCCCGAACCGGCGCAAGGGCTCTTCGCTGGTCCTGGTGCGGGACGGGGTGGAGACCGGGGTGCCGCTGCCGGAGGAGGAGATCGGGGCGGAGTACCTCCAGCAGCTCGACGAGCTGCCGGGGCTGCTCGCGGACCCGGCGTCGCAGGGGCGGACCGTCGACGAGGTCCGCCGCACCATCGCGGTGATCGAGCGCATCTACCGCTCGGCCCGCAGGGCCAGGATCGGCGCGCGCTCCACAAGAGCGGCCCGCCCGGTGCCCTACTCGACCCTACTCAACACGGAGGATCACCATGCCTGACACCCTCAGGGCTTCCGCGTATCCGGTGCCGATACCGGGGACCGGTTTCCGGGCGGTCGTCTTCGACCTCGACGGGGTGCTCGTCGACAGTTACGAGGTGATGCGGGAAGCGTTCAGCGTCGCGTACCGGGAGGTCGTCGGCGCCGGGGAGGCCCCGTTCGGGGAGTACAACCGGCACCTCGGCCGGTACTTCCCGGACATCATGAAGATCATGGGGCTGCCGCTGGAGATGGAGGCGCCGTTCGTCCGTGAGAGCTACCGGCTCGCGTCGCAGGTGCCGGTCTTCGACGGCGTCCCCGAGATGCTGCGCGAGCTGCGCGGGCGCGGTATCCCGCTCGCGGTCGCCACCGGCAAGGCGGGCGACCGGGCCAGGGCGCTCCTCGCGCAGCTCGGACTGGCCTCCATGTTCGAGACGATCATCGGTTCCGACGAGGTGGCGCACCCCAAGCCCGCCCCGGACATGGTGCGGCTCGCCGTGTCCGTGCTCGGCGCGCGCCCCGAGGAGACGGTGATGATCGGGGACGCGGTGACGGATCTGCAGAGCGCGCACGGCGCCGGGGTGGCCGCGGTGGCCGCGCTGTGGGCCGGTGTGGACGAGGAGGCGCTGCTCGCCGCGGGCCCGGTGGCCATCCTGAACCGCCCCGCGGAGGTGGTGTCGTTCTGCGCCACGTCCGGGCGGACGCTCGCCGGTGGCGTGGCATCGTAACTGCTCCGCTCCTCCCCCCACCCATGCGAAACGGCCCGGACGATGCCGCGTCCGGGCCGTTTCGCGTGCGGCGGCGCCGCACCGGCGTCAGTCGTACGGCCGGTCCTCGACCGGCATCGCCTCCAGCGTGCGCAGTACGACGGGTTCCGGGACGTCGCGTACGAGCTCGGCGCCCGTCGGGCCGTCCAGGACGAAGGCGAGGCCGCCGTCGGCCTTCTTGTCGCGCCGCATGTACCGCACCAGTTCGTCGTGGCCGACGCCCGGGGGCAGGCCGACGGGCAGCCCGTACCGGGCGACGACCGAGCGGTGCTCCTCGACCCGCGCGGCGTCGATCCGGCCGAGCGCGCCCGCGAGCCGGCCGGCGAACACGGTGCCGATCGCCACCGCCTCGCCGTGCCGCAGGCGGTAGCCGGTGGCGCGTTCCAGGGCGTGGCCGAGGGTGTGGCCGTAGTTGAGCAGGTGGCGTACGCCCTGGTCGCGTTCGTCCTTGGCGACGATCGACGCCTTCAGCCGCACGCTGGCGGCGATGCGCTCGGCGAGCGGCAGGTCGTACAGTCCCTCGGCTCCGATGAAGTGGCACCGGGCCAGCTCGCCGTACCCGTTGGTCCACTCCCGCTCCGGCAGGGTGCCGAGGAAGTCGGTGTCGCACAGGACCGCGCGGGGCTGCCAGTACGCCCCGACGAGGTTCTTGCCCTCGGGCAGGTTCACCCCGGTCTTGCCGCCGATGCTGGCGTCGACCTGGGCGAGGAGGGTCGTCGGCAGGTGGATCACCGCCATGCCACGGTGGTAGAGGGCGGCCGCGAGGCCCACGGCGTCGGTGGTGGTGCCGCCGCCGCAGGAGATCACCACGTCGCCGTGGTGGAGGCCGAACTCGGCGAACCGGCTGCACAGTTCGGCGACGGTGGCGAGGGTCTTGTTCGTCTCGCCGTCCTGCGCCTCCAGCCACAGCGTGTCGATGCCGAGCGGCGGCAGGAGTCCGGCGGGGCGCGCCGAGACGACGACGGCGCGCCGCGCGCCGGTGTCGCGGACGATGTCGCGGAGCCGGTCGCGTACGCCGGCGCCGATGTGCACGGTGTACGCGCGGTCACCGAGACCCACTTCCACCTGGTGGTGGGGTGCGACCAGAAGGCTCATCGGGGGCTCCTTTCGTTCGTGCGGTGGGGCCCGCTCCGGTCGTGCCGGGGCGGGGCCAGGGCGGCGCTCATGCGGTCTGGAGCCCGGCCGAGGGCACCGCGATCGGCTGGATGTCGGCGCCGGAGGAGTCGAGCACCGCGCGGACCGTACGGGCGGCCATGGCCTCCGTGACGGCGGGGATGCGCAGCCTGCGGTGGGTGAGGTGCGCGTGGTCGAAGAGCAGGTAGTTGACCGGCGCGCCCTCGGCCGCCCAGGAGTTGGCCGTACGGCGCAGGGTGCGCAGGTAGTCGTCCCAGCGCCGGGCCGTCTCGCCGCCCATGGCGGGCAGCCCCTCGGCGAGCGCGCCGGCCGCCGGACCGCCGCGGTCTCTCAGCTCGGTGCGCTGCGCGGGGGTGAGGCCCTCCGTCCAGTGCTGCCAGCACTGGAAGAGGAATCCCTTGCGCGCCGCTTCCGGGATCAGCGCCACGATGTGCCGCAGATGCCAGATGGTGAAGGCGAGCTGGGCGTTGTACGGCGCGACCGGTTCGCGCGCGACGGCGAGTGCGAGTTCACTGGACGCCATGGCGACGTCGTCGTGAAATTCGATGTCGCAGGCCAGCGGGTGGTGCGGAACGCCTTCCCGCATTTCCTCGACGACCGGCGGATTTCCGTACGGAGACACTTCCTTGAGCAATCGGGATTTCACTTCGCGCAGATGCGGCTCGGACGAAGTGGCCCACAGTCCGATCTCGGGGTTCTTGCCCAGCTCGGTCCAGTGGAGGAACCACCGGCCGGCCCCGTCGGCGGCACGCAGGTCGCGTACCAGCTCAAGCAGGCTTTCCGGCGGTTCGGGGCGGGTGATGCCGGCGCTGCCCGTCCCGTGGGGGGCGGACACGCGTGCGTGGATCCAACGGTGCGTCATATCGGGTTACCTCAGTTCGTCACCAGCGGGGATGCCCGGACTATTGCTCTGACGACGCGGGCGCGATTGAATGCTAGGCCCGGCCGATAATTCCCACTATTGGGCGGCGCACCCTACCTTCTCCGCACCCGAAGTCAGGGCCCTATTAGGGGGGTCGACTGGGGTTACGGGCACGTCGGCAACAACGAGAATGTTGTCCTGTAGAGCGAGCTTCAGGAAACAGATTCGCAAAGACGTAATTCATTGTTGCCGTGTTATCGAGGGGTGTGGGGAACATGCTGCGAACCGAGCTGATCCGACCGTTGCCGGAGTTGCTCACCGCGCACGCGAACCGCTTCGGGAACAAGATCGCCTATCGCGATGCCCGCCGCGCCGTCAGCTGGTCGCAGCTGGCGGCGCGTACCGGGCGGATCGCCGGGCACCTGGCGGCCCTCCGGCTCCAGCCGGGCGACCGGGCCGCGTTCCTCCTCGGCAACTGCGTCGAGACCGTGGAGAGTTACCTCGCCGTCGTACGGGCGGCGGCGATCGGCGTACCGCTCAACCCGCGTTCCACGGACTCCGAGCTGACCCACCTGCTCAGCGACAGCGGTGCCCGCGTCGTGATCACCGACGCGGCGCACCTGGACCAGGTGCGGCGGGTGCTCGGCACGGACCGCTCGGTCCGCGTCGTGGTCACCGGCGCCGAACGCCCGGCGGGCACGCTGTCCTTCGAGGTCCTCGCCACCACCGAGCCGCCCGCCCCCGCGCGGGACGACCTCGGCCTCGACGAGGTCGCGTGGATGCTCTACACGTCGGGCACCACGGGCAGGCCCAAGGGCGTGCTCTCGACCCAGCGCAACGCCCTGTGGTCGGTGGCCGCGAGCTATGTGCCCATTCCGGAGCTGTCGGCCGACGACCGCGTCGTGTGGCCGCTGCCGCTCTTCCACAGCCTGTCGCACATCGTGTGCGTCGTCGCGGTCACCGCGGTGGGCGCGTCGGTGCGGCTCGTCGACGGGTTCGCGGCGGAGGACGTACTCGCCGCCGTCCGCGAGGAGGACTCGACGTTCCTCGCCGGCGTACCGACGCTCTACCACCACTTGGTGCGGGCCGCGGCCCGCAAGGACTTCACGCCGCCGCGGCTGCGCGTGTGCCTGGTCGGCGGCGCGGTCACCACCGCCGCGCTGCACACCGCCTTCGAGAAGGCGTACGGCGCCCCGCTGCTCGACGCGTACGGCTCCACCGAGACCTGCGGTTCCATCACCATGACGTGGCCGGCCGGCGCCCGCGTCGAGGGCTCCTGCGGACTGCCGGTGCCCGGCGTCAACGTGCGCCTGGTGGACCCGCACACCGGGGCCGACGTGGCCACCGGCGAGGAGGGTGAGGTCTGGGTCAGCGGCCCCAACGTGATGGCCGGTTACCACAACGACCCGCAGGCCACGGCCGAGGCGCTGAAGGACGGCTGGTACCGCACCGGGGACCTGGCCCGCCGCGACGAGGCCGGCTACTTCTCGGTCACCGGGCGCCTGAAGGAACTCATCATCCGCGGTGGCGAGAACATCCACCCGGGCGAGATCGAGGAAGTGCTCCGTTCCGTGCCCGGCGTCGCCGACGTCGCCGTGGTCGGCAAGCCGCACGACGTGCTCGGCGAGGTGCCGGTCGCCTTCCTGGTGCCGGGCCCCGAGGACATCGACACGGAGCTCCTGTACGCCGCCTGCCGCGAGCGGCTCGCGTACTACAAGGTGCCCGAGGAGCTGTACGAGACGGCCCGCATACCCCGCACCCAGTCGGGGAAGATCACCCGCCACCGGCTGCTCGACGGCCCCATGCGGCTGCGCGCCGCCAACAGCAGCCACTACGAGTCGCTGCTGCGCCTCGACTGGGTGCCGCTCACCCTGCCCGCCGCCGGCGCCGCTCCCGAGCCGTGGACGGTCTCCGGTCCCGACGCGTCGGCGCTCGCCGCCGGGCTCGACGCCCGTCTCGCGGCCCTCGGCGCGGGGCAGTCCGCCCCCGGGACCGTGGTGCTCGGCCTCGACGTGCCGAAGGCCGCCGCGGCGGCGGACTTCGCCGGCGCCGTGGCCCGGACCGTGCGGGAGCTGGCCGACCGGCTCACCGGCTGGCTCGCCGACGAGCGCCTCGACGGCGCCCGTATCGCCGTCGCCACCCGGGGCGCCGTCATCGCCGGCCCCCACGAGACGCTCCACAACATCGCGCACGCCCCGGTGTGGGGCCTGCTCCGCGCACTCCAGGCCGACCACCCTGGACGGCTCGTCCTGGTCGACCTCGACGAGGCCCCCGCTTCCCTGGAGGCACTGCCCGCGGCGCTCGCGTCCGGCGAGCCGCAGTTCGCCGTCCGTACCGGCGTGCCGCTGCTGCCCCGCCTCGCCCGGGTCGCGGCGAGCACGGAACCGCGGGTCAGGCCCGCCATCGACCCGGAGCGCACGGTCGTCGTCACCGGCGCCGACAGCGCGCAGGGCGCGGCGCTCGCCCGCCACCTGGTCGCCGGGCACCGGGCCCGGCGGCTGCTCCTGATCGGCTCGTACGACGCCGACGACGAGGCCCTGGTCGCGCTGCGCGGCGAACTGGCGTCGCTGGGCGCCAAGGTGACCACCGCCGCCTGCGACCCGGCCGACCGGGCCGCGCTCGCCGCCGTACTGGAACGCGCCGAGCGCCCGCTGACCGCCGTCGTGCACGCGCACGGCTGGCAGACCGCGCTCACCCACCGCCCCGACCGCGCCCTGGAGTCGGCGGTCGGCGCCCTGCTGCACCTGCACGAGCTGACCCGGGGCCACGACCTGGCCGCGTTCGTGGTGTGCTCGTCGGCCGACACCCTCCTCGGAGCGCCGGGTGAGGGCGACCGGTCCGCGTACACCGCGTTCCTCGACGCGCTGGCCCAGCACCGGGCGGACCGCGACCTGCCGGCGCTGTCCCTGGGCTGGGGCCCGTGGGAGCCGACGGCGGCCATCGACCGGTCGCGCGAGACGGCCGCGGGCGTCGGCACCCTCAGCACCGCCGACGGGCTCGCCATGTTCGACGCGGCCCAGCTCGCCGGCCCCGCCCACAGCCTGCCGATGGCCATGGACACGGCGGCCATCGCGACGGGCGGCGTGTCCCCGCTGCTCAGCGGCCTCATCGACACCTCGGCCACACCCGCCTCCGCCGACACCAAGGTCGCCGCCGCCCTGCGCGAGCGGCTCACCCCGCTGGCCGAGTCCGAGCAGTTGAGGATCCTCCTGGAGACGGTACGCACGGAGGCCGCCCGCGTCCGTGACCTGGGCGGCATCGGGCAGGTCGGACCGGAGCGCGCCTTCAGGGACCTCGGGTTCACCTCGCTGCACGCGGTGACCCTGCGCAACCGCCTCACGGAGACCACCGGCCTCAAGCTGCCCGCCACGCTGGCCTTCGACCACCCGACTCCCCAGGCCGTCGCCCGCCTGCTGCACACCCTGCTGACGGGCGCCGAGGCCGAGGTCGAGGAGGTACGGCCCGAGGTGGCCGGCTCCGACGAGCCGATCGCCATCGTCGGCATGGCCTGCCGGCTGCCCGGCGGAGTCGCCTCCCCCGCGGACCTGTGGCGCCTGGTCGAGCAGGGCACGGACGCGGTCTCCGGCTTCCCGGAGGACCGCGACTGGAACTTGGAGGAGCTGTACGACCCGGAGGGCGCCAGGCCGGGTTCCTCGTACGTCCGCGAGGGCGGGTTCCTCTACGACCAGGCCGAGTTCGACGCCGAGTTCTTCGGCATCTCACCGCGTGAGGCCGTCGCGATGGACCCGCAGCAGCGGCTGCTCCTGGAGACGTCGTGGGAGGCGTTCGAGCGGGCGGGCATCGACCCGGCGCGGCTGCGCGGCGAGTCGGTGGGCGTGTTCTCGGGCGTGATGTACCACGACTACGGGTCCCGGGTGGTGTCCGCACCGGCCGAGTCGGAGGGCTACCGGGGCACCGGCACGGCGGGCAGCGTCGCCTCCGGCCGGGTCTCGTACACCTTCGGCCTCGAAGGCCCGGCGCTCACCGTCGACACCGCCTGCTCCTCCTCGCTGGTCGCCCTCCACCTGGCCGCGCAGTCCCTGCGCAACGGCGAGTGCACCATGGCGCTCGCGGGCGGTGTGGCGCTGATGGCGCAGCCCACCTCGTTCGTGGAGTTCTCCCGGCAGCGGGCCCTCGCCGCCGACGGCCGCTGCAAGGCGTACGCGGAGGCCGCCGACGGCACCGGGTGGGCGGAGGGCGTCGGCGTACTGCTCGTCGAACGGCTCTCGGACGCCGAACGCCTCGGCCACCCCGTGCTCGCGGTCGTACGCGGCTCCGCCGTCAACCAGGACGGCGCGTCCAACGGCCTCACCGCTCCGAGCGGTCCTTCGCAGCAGCGGGTCATCCGCCAGGCACTGGCCAACGCCCATCTGGAGTCCCCCGACGTGGACGCGGTCGAGGGCCACGGAACGGGCACGATGCTGGGCGACCCGATCGAGGCGCAGGCGCTCCTCGCGACGTACGGCAAGGAGCGGGACGCGGAGCAGCCGCTGTGGCTGGGTTCGTTGAAGTCCAACATCGGGCACGCCCAGTCGGCCGCCGGCGTCGCGGGTGTCATCAAGATGGTCGAGGCGATCCGGCACGGGGTGCTGCCGAAGACCCTGCACGTGGACCGGCCGTCGACCAAGGTGGACTGGACCGAGGGCGCGGTGGAACTGCTCACCGAGGCCCGCCCGTGGCCCGAGCTCGACCGCCCGCGCCGGGCCGCCGTCTCGTCCTTCGGCGTCAGCGGTACGAACGCCCACGTCATCATCGAGCAGGCGCCGGCCGAGGCGGCCGAAGAGCGGGCCGTCGCAGCGGACGCCGCGGCGGGTGTCGTGCCGGCCGTCGTGCCGTGGCCGGTGTCGGCCAGGACGCCGGGCGCCCTGCGCGCCCAGGCGGAGCAGGTGCTCGGCGTGGCGGTGGAGGCCGACCCGGTCGCCCTCGGACACGCGCTGGCGTTCACCCGCGCACCGCTCGGCGAGCGGGCCGTGGTGGTGGCCGGGACGGCCGACACCTCGGCGGCGACGGCCGCCCTGCGGGCGCTGGCGGCGGGAGAATCCGCCGCCGAACTGATCACGGGCACGGCGGACGTGGACGGCAAGATCGCGTTCGTCTTCCCCGGACAGGGACACCAGTGGGCCGGCATGGGAGCCCAGCTCCTCGACGACTCACCCGTCTTCGCTACCGCGATGACCGAGTGCGCACAGGCTCTCGGGGCGTACGTCGACTGGTCACTGATCGACGTCATACGCCAGACAGAGGACGCACCCGGCTTCGACCGCGTCGACGTCGTACAACCCGCCTCCTTCGCCATCATGGTGTCGCTCGCCCGGCTGTGGCAGCACCACGGGCTCACCCCCGACGCCGTCATCGGCCACTCCCAGGGCGAAATCGCCGCAGCCCACATCGCCGGCGCCCTCACCCTCGACGACGCCGCCCGCATCGTCACCCTCCGCAGCCAAGCCATCGGCGCCCACCTCGCCGGACACGGCGGCATGATGTCCCTCCCCCTCCCACTGGACACAGCGAAGGAACGTATCGCCCCCTACCAGGGCCGCATCGAAATCGCCGCCGTCAACGGACCCACCTCCACCGTCGTCGCCGGCGACGCCAACGCACTCGACAACCTCCACACCCAGTGCGAAACCGACGGCATCCGCTCCCGCAAAATCCCCGTCGACTACGCCTCCCACACCAGCCACGTCGAACGCATCGAAGACGAACTCGCCCTGGTGCTGAGCGAGATCCGGCCCCAGCAGGCCACCGTCCCGCTCTTCTCCACCCTGCACGCCCAATGGCTCGACACCACCACCATGGGCAGCACCTACTGGTACGACAACCTCCGCCACCAGGTCCGCTTCGGCGCATCCGTCGAAACACTCGTAGCCGACGACTTCCGTACCTTCGTCGAGATCAGCGCCCACCCGGTCGTCTCCATGGCCGTCCAGGACATCCTCGACACCCACGCCGACTCCCCCTCCATCACCACCGGCACCCTCCGACGCGGCGAAGACACCACCACCCGCTTCCTCACCTCCCTCGCCACCCTCCACGTACGGGGCGTGGAGATCGACTGGCGGCCGGCGTACGGCGAGGCGCGGCCCCCGCGCGTCGAGCTGCCCACGTATCCGTTCCAGCGCACCCGTTACTGGCTGGAGGGCACCGGCAGCACCGACGCGGGCGCGCTCGGACTCGCCGCCGAGGAACACCCGCTGCTCGGCGCGCTGGTGGAACTGCCGGGATCCGGCGGCGTACTCGCGACCAGCCGGCTCTCGTTGAAGACGCACCCGTGGCTCGCTGCGGACGGTGCGGAGGGCGGTGCGCGTGTGCAGGGTTCCGTACTCGTCGAGCTCGCCGTCCGCGCCGGGGACCACGTGGGCGCCGGAGCGGTCGAGGAGCTGACGCTGGAGGCCCCGATGGTGCTGCCGGAGCGCGGCAGCATCCAGATACGGGTCCAGGTCGGCGCGCCGGACGACAGCGGGAACGCCAGAACGCACGACCGCCGCACGGTGAGCATCCACTCCCGTGCCCATGAGTCCGACGCCTGGGTCCGGAACGCGATCGGCCGGCTCACCGCCGCCCCGGAGTTCGCGGGCGACTTCACCGTCCGGCCGCCGCAGGGCGCGGAGGCCGTGGACGTGACGGGTCTGGCCGAGGGGCTGCGCAAGGTGTGGCGTCACGGTGACGAGGTCTACGCCGAGGTGGCGCTCGACGGCGGGGCGGCCGATGCCGCCGGGGCGTTCGGGCTGCATCCCGCGCTGCTGGACACCGTGCTCTCGGCCGCCGCCTTCGGCGCGCTGGAGCTCGTAAGGGACGACGGCAAGGTGCTCGTCCCGCATGCCTGGCGCCGGGTCGCGCTGTACGCGTCCGGAGCCGCACAGCTACGGGTGCGGATCACACCGCAGGGCGAGAACGCGATCGCGGTGGCCGCGGCCGACTCGGCGGGTGGCCCGGTGCTGTCGATACGCGAGGTGTCGTTCCGTGCTGTGGACACCGCCGAACTGGGCGCGGGGCAGGACCCGGCGCGGGACGCGGTCTTCCGGGTGGAGTGGCAGCCGGTCGCCGTACCCGACACCACGACCGGCGCCGACTGGCCCGTACTCGACCTCACCCACCGCACCGACGACGACATACGCACCCTCACCGGCGACGTGCTGAGCACCGTCCAGAAACTCCTCACCACCGACCCCGACGACACCCGCCTCGTCGTCCTCACCCGCGACGCCACCACCAACCCCGCACAAGCCGCCGTCTGGGGACTCCTGCGCACCGCCCAGAACGAACACCCCGACCGCATCATCCTCACCGACACCGACACCGACACCGACACGACCGGCCTGCTGCACACCGCACTCGCCACCGGTGAACCCCAACTGGCACTACGAAACGGCCGGATCACCGTCCCCAGGCTCGCCCGGACTGCCATCCCCACCGGCGACAGCCCGCTCGACCCCAACGGCACCGTCCTCATCACCGGCGGCACCGGCACCCTCGGCGCCCTCACCGCCCGCCACCTCATCACCCACCACCACATCACCCACCTCCACCTCATCAGCCGACGCGGCCCCGCCACACCCGGCGCCGAAACCCTCCACCAAGAACTCACCGCACTCGGCGCCCACATCACCATCAGCGCCGTCGACGCCACCAACCCCGACCAAGTCACCGCCCTCCTCGACACCCTCCACCCCGACCACCCCCTCACCGCCGTCATCCACACCGCAGGCGTACTCGACGACGGCATCATCACCGCCCAGAACCCCGACCGCCTCAACACCGCATTCACCGCCAAGACCGACGCCGCCCACGTCCTCCACGAAGCCACCAAGGGCCACGACCTCGCCGCCTTCGTCCTCTTCTCCTCCGCCGCAGGCACCCTCGGCAACCCCGGACAGGCCAACTACGCCGCCGCCAACGCCGCACTCGACGCCTACGCCCACCACCTCCGCACCCAAGGCACCCCCGCCACCTCCCTCGCCTGGGGCTACTGGGCGGACGTCAGCGGAATGACCGCCCACCTGGACAAGGCCGCCCTACAACGGCACCGGCGTGACGGCATGCTGGGGCTCGCCGCGGAGACGGGCATGGCGCTGCTCGACTCCGGGTTGCGGTCGGCCGAGCCGGCGCTGGTGACGGCCCGCCTCGACCTGGCCGGTCTCCGGGCACGTTCGGTGACCGAGCCGGTGCCGCTGCTGCTGCGTTCGCTCGTACGCCCCCTGCGGCGCGCGGCGGCGCAGGCGGCGTCGGCGGACCAGGGCGGCGAGAACGCCCTCGGCCGGCAGCTTGCCGGGCTCTCCGCCGCCGAGCGGGAGCGGACCGTACTGGAACTGGTGCGGACGGAGGCCGCGACCGTGCTCGGGCACTCGTCCGCGAGCGCGATCGAGGAGAAGCGGGCCTTCAAGGACCTCGGCTTCGACTCCCTCACGGCCGTCGAGCTGCGCAACCGGATCGGCAAGCGGGCGGGGCTGACCCTGCCCACCACGCTGGTCTTCGACTACCCGACGCCGATCGTGCTCGCCCGCAAGCTGCTCACCGACCTCGTCGGGACGCAGGACACGGCCGAGACGGCCGGTCCGGCCGGGCGCGCGGCGGCCGGGGACGACGATCCGATCGTGATCGTGGCGATGGGCTGCCGGTTCCCCGGCGGTGCGGACGGGCCCGACGAGCTGTGGCGCCTGGTCGCGGACGGCGCCGACGTGATCGGCGGGTTCCCCGAGGACCGCGGCTGGGACCTGGAGGGTCTGTACGACCCGGACCCGGAGCGCCTGGGCACCTCGTACGCGCGTCACGGCGCGTTCCTGGACACCGCGACCCGGTTCGACGCGGGATTCTTCGGAATCTCGCCGCGTGAGGCGCTCGCGATGGACCCGCAGCAGCGGCTGCTCCTGGAGACCACGTGGGAGACGTTCGAGCGGGCCGGCATCGACCCGACGGGTCTCGGCGGCGAGCGCGTGGGTGTGTTCGTCGGGGTCAACGACCGTGACTACACCCTGCGGTTGCAGCACGCCGCGGGTGAGCTGGAGGGATACCGGCTGACCGGTACGTCCGGCAGTGTGGCGTCAGGGCGCATCTCGTACACCTTCGGTCTCGAAGGCCCGGCGCTCACGGTCGACACCGCCTGCTCGTCCTCGCTGGTCGCCCTGCACCTGGCCGCGCAGTCGCTGCGCAACGGGGAGTCGACGATGGCCCTCGCGGGCGGCGTGGCGGTGATGACGACACCCGACGCGTTCGTCGAGTTCTCGCGCCAGCGGGGTCTGTCCACCGACGGCCGCTGCAAGGCGTTCGCGGACGCGGCGGACGGCACCGGCTGGGCCGAGGGCGTGGCGTTGCTGCTCGTCGAGCGGCTCTCGGACGCCGAGCGGCTCGGCCACCCCGTGCTCGCGGTCGTACGCGGCACGGCGGTCAACCAGGACGGCGCGTCCAACGGCCTCACCGCCCCCAACGGCCCCTCCCAGCAGCGCGTCATCCGCGCCGCCCTGGACGACGCCGGACTCAAGGGTGCGGACGTCGACGCGGTCGAGGCCCACGGCACCGGCACCACACTCGGCGACCCCATCGAGGCGCAGGCGCTCATCGCCACCTACGGCAAGGGGCGCGACACCGAACAGCCGCTCTGGCTGGGGTCGTTGAAGTCCAACATCGGGCACACGCAGGGCGCAGCCGGTGCGGCCAGTGTGATCAAGATGGTGCAGGCGATACGGCACGGGGTGCTGCCCAGGACCCTGCACGTCGACGAGCCGTCGACCAAGGTGGACTGGTCCGAGGGCGCGGTGGAACTGCTCACCGAGGCCCGCCCGTGGCCCGAGCTCGACCGCCCGCGCCGCGCCGCCGTCTCCTCCTTCGGCGTCAGCGGCACCAACGCCCACGTCATCATCGAGCAGGCACCGGCCCCCGCCACCGAGGAGCAGACCGCCGCGGCGGACGCCGCTCCCGACCGGGTTCTGCCGTACGTCCTGTCGGCGAAGTCCCCCGAGGGCCTCGGCGGGCAGGCCGCGCGCCTCGCCGCATGGCTGCGGGACAGCGGACGTACGGCGCAGGCGCCCCTAGCGGACGTGGCGTACTCGCTCGCCACCGCACGGGCCGCGCTCGACCACCGGGCCGTCGTCGTCGCGGCCGACCGCGAGGAACTGCTCGCCGGGCTCGACGGTCTGGCGGGCGGGTCGCTGCCGGCCTCGGTGGTGCGCGGCGGCCCGGCGGCGGGCCGGACGGCGTTCCTCTTCACCGGGCAGGGCAGCCAGCGCCCGGGGATGGGACGCGAGCTGTACGACGCGTACCCCGTGTACGCACGGGCCTTCGACGCCGCCTGCGCCGAGCTCGACCGGCACCTGGTCGACGCGGGCCACGTGCGGCACCCGGTGCGGGACGTGGTGTTCGCCGAGCCGGGCAGCGAGAGGGCCGAACTGCTGCACCGCACGGTCTACACGCAGTCCGCGCTGTTCGCGGTGCAGGTGGCGCTGTTCCGCCTGGTCGAGAGCTGGGGCGTACGTCCCGACTTCGTGGCCGGGCACTCCATCGGGGAGCTGGCGGCCGCACACGCGGCGGACGTCTACTCGCTCGCGGACGGGGCCGCTCTGGTCGCCGCGCGGGGCCGGCTGATGCAGGCGCTGCCCGAGGGCGGGGCGATGGTGGCCGTGCAGGCCACCGAGGCCGACGTGCTGCCGCTGCTGCCGGCCGACGGCCGGGCGGGCGTCGCTGCGGTCAACGGGCCGTCGGCGGTGGTGGTCTCCGGCGACGAGGACGCGGTCCTGGCCGTCGCCGGCGTCTGCAAGGAACGGGGCTGGAAGACGAAGCGGCTGCGGGTCAGCCACGCGTTCCACTCGGCCCGCATGGAGCCGATGCTGGAGGAGTTCCGTGCGGTCGCGGCCGGGCTGACGTACGGGCAGCCGCGCATCGCGGTGGTCTCCACGCTGACGGGCTCCCCCGTCGGTCCCGACCGGCTGGGCTCCGCCGACTACTGGGCCGAGCACGTGCGGCAGCCGGTGCGGTTCGCCGACGCCGTGCGGAACCTGCGGGCCGAAGGGGTCGCCCAGTACCTGGAGATCGGTCCCGACGCCGTTCTGACGGCGATGGCACGCGAGACGGTCGACGCCCTCGCGGACAGCGGCGCCACCGGGCCGGCCGCGGCGGCCGAGGTCGTCGTGCCGGCGCTCCGCCGCGAGCGTTCCGAGCCGGGCACGCTGCTCACCGCCCTGGGCGGGCTGCACGTCAGGGGTACGTCGGCCGACTGGTCCGCCGCCTTCGACGGCGCCGGCGCCACCCGCGTGGACCTGCCGACGTACGCCTTCCAGCGGGAGCGGTACTGGGCCGAGATGGCGGCGGCGGCCACTGACGTGACCGCTCTGGGCCTCGCGGCGGCGGAACACCCGCTGCTGGGCGCGGTCGTGGAGCTGCCGGACGACAAGGGCGTACTGGCGACCGGCCGGCTCTCGCTGAAGAGCCATCCCTGGCTGGCCGAGCACGCCAAGTCGGGGACGGTCCTGGTGCCGGGCACCGCGCTGGTGGAGCTGGCCGTCCGGGCCGGTGACCAGGTCGGCGCGGGGGTCCTGGAGGAGCTGGTCCTCCAGTCGCCGATGGTGCTGCCGGAGCGCGGCGGCGTCGAGGTGCGGGTCCAGGTCGGCGCGCCGGACGACGGGACGGACGGGCGCCGCCCGGTGAGCGTCCACTCCCGTACCGACGGCGGCGACGAATGGGTCCTGCACGCCGCGGGCTCCCTCACCGCCATTCGGCGGCCGGTGTCCGCCACGCTGACGGCGTGGCCCCCGCCGGGCGCCGAGCCCGTGGACACGGACGGCTTCTACGACCGTCAGGCGGCGGCCGGGCACGAGTTCGGCCCGCTGTTCCAGGGGCTGCGGGCGGTGTGGCGGCGTGGCGAGGAACTGTTCGCCGAGGTCGCGCTGCCGGACGAGGCTGTGGGCGAAGCCGCCGCGTTCGGGCTGCACCCCGCACTCCTCGACGCGGCCCTGCACACCACGAGCTTCGGGGCCGTCGCGGAGACGGACGCCGGACACGTGCTGCTGCCGTTCGCCTGGAACGGGGTGGCCCTGCACGCCACGGGCGCCGCCCGGCTGCGCGTACGTATCGCTCCGCAGGGCGCCGACACGGTGACGGTCGAGGCGGCAGACACGACCGGCGCACCGGTCGCCACCGTCGACGGCCTCACGTTCCGTGCCGTCGACACCGCGCAGCTCGGGGCGGGGGCGGACAGGTTGCGGGACGCCCTGTTCCGGGTGGAGTGGCAGCCGGTCGCCGTACCCGACACCACGACCGGGAACGACTGGCCGGTCCTGGACCTGACGGGCCGCACCGGCGACGACGTACGGGCGCTGACCGGCCACGCGCTGGCCGCCGTACAGGACCATCTGGCCTCCGGGCCGGAGGACAGGCCGCTGGTCGTGCTGACGCGCGACGCGGTGGCCGTGCCGGAGCAGGCCGCCGTGTGGGGCCTGGTACGGACCGCTCAGAACGAGCACCCGGGCCGGCTGGTCCTGGTGGACACCGACGCGAGGTCCGCGAAGCTGCTGTACGCCGCACTCGCCACGGGTGAGCCGCAACTCGCGCTGCGGGACGGACGCGTCACGGTCCCCCGGCTCGCCCGGACCGCCATCCCCACCGGCGACAGCCCGCTCGACCCCAACGGCACCGTCCTCATCACCGGCGGCACCGGCACCCTCGGCGCCCTCACCGCCCGCCACCTCATCACCCACCACCACATCACCCACCTCCACCTCATCAGCCGACGCGGACCCGCCGCCCCCGGCGCCGAGACCCTCCACCAAGAACTCACCGCACTCGGCGCCCACATCACCATCAGCGCCGTCGACGCCACCAACCCCGACCAAGTCGCGGCACTCCTCGACACCCTCCACCCCGACCACCCCCTGACCGCCGTCATCCACACCGCAGGCGTACTCGACGACGGCATCATCACCGCCCAGAACCCCGACCGCCTCAACACCGCATTCACCGCCAAGACCGACGCCGCCCACGTCCTCCACGAAGCCACCAAGAACCACGACCTCGCCGCCTTCGTCCTCTTCTCCTCCGCCGCAGGCACCCTCGGCAACCCCGGACAGGCCAACTACGCCGCCGCCAACACCTACCTGGACGCGCTGGCGGGCCGGCTCCGCGCCCAAGGCGCTCCCGCCGTCTCCCTCGCCTGGGGACTGTGGGAGGAGGCCAGCGGCATGACCGGTGAACTCAGCGAGGCGGACCTCCAGCGCGGGAAGCGGACCGGTATCACCGCGATGCCCACGGAGACGGCGCTCGCCCTGCTCGACGCGGGCCTCGCCTCGAAGGACGAAGCCGCGCTGGTGACGGCCCGGCTGGATCTGCCGGGGCTGCGCAAGCAGGCGGCCTCGGCCGGCGGTGAGGTCCCGGCGCTGCTGCGGTCGCTGGTGCGTACGCCGCGGAAGGCGGCCCGTACGGCGGCCGTCGCGGAGGAGTCGCTGGCCGATCGGCTGAACACCCTTCCCGCCGCCGAGCGCGTGAAGGTCGTACTGGAGCTGGTGCGCTCCGAGGCGGCGACCGTACTGGGGCACGCCACGACCAGGGCCATCGGCGCGGAGAACGCCTTCAAGGACCTCGGCTTCGACTCCCTGGCCGCCGTGGAGCTCCGCAACCGGCTGGCGACGGCGACCGGAGTACGTCTGCCCGCGACGCTGATCTTCGACTACCCGACCCCCGGGGAGCTCGCCGGTCAGCTCATGGAGGAACTCGGCTGCACCGGACCCGACGCACCGGCCGTCCAGGTGCCCGCCGAACTCGGCCTGCTGGAGCAGGCACTGGCCTCGCTGACCGGGTCCCTCAACGGGGACGAGGCGGTACGGGCGCAGGTCGCGGCCCGGCTCCAGGAGCTGTCGGCCAGCATCGGCGCGAACGGCCAGGCCGCCCGGACCACCACGCTCGTCGCCGCAGCGGCCACCCCGCGCGACGCGGTCGAGGAGCTCGTCCCCGATCTCGACGCGGCGACCGACGACGAGCTGTTCCGGCTCATGGACGGAGAACTCGGCCTGTCCTGATCACCCACGTTCCAGCCGTCCATCCTCCGACGCCTTGAAGGGGCAGACCCGGACATGTCCAACGAGTCGAGCAACACCACTCCGAATACCAGCACCTCCACCAGCAGCACCGCCGGCACCGGCGACAGCAGTGGAGCGAGCGGCGACCAGAAGCTCCGCGACTACCTGAAGCGGGCCCTGGTCGACCTGAAGCAGGCCAACAAGCGGCTCCGGGACGTGGAGGCCGCGAAGTCCGAGCCGATCGCCGTCGTCGGAATGGCGTGCCGCCTGCCGGGCGGGGTGACCACCCCCGACGAGTTGTGGCAGCTCGTCGACGCGGGCGGCGACGCGGTCAGCGGGTTCCCCGACGACCGGGGCTGGGACCTGGAGCGGCTCTTCGACCCGGACCCGGAGCGCCGGGGCACCTCGTACGTCGGCGAGGGCGGCTTCCTCGACGGGGCGACCGAGTTCGACGCGGGGTTCTTCGGCATCAACCAGCGCGAGGCGCTGTCGATGAACCCCCAGCAGCGACTGCTCCTGGAGACGTCCTGGGAGGCGTTCGAGCGGGCCGGCATCGACCCGACCGGCCTGCGCGGCAGCCGCGTCGGCGTGTACTCGGGCGTGATGTACCACGACTACGCGACCGACATGGAGGACGCTCCGGCCGAGGTCGAGGGCTACCTGAGCACCGGCACGGCCGCCGCCGTGGCCTCGGGCCGTGTCTCGTACACCCTCGGTCTCGAAGGCCCGTCCGTCACCCTGGACACGGCCTGCTCGTCCTCGCTGGTCGCCCTGCACCTCGCGGTCCAGTCGCTGCGCAACGGTGAGACCGACATGGCACTCGCCGGAGGGGCCGCGATCATGGCGACCCCCGGCGTGTTCGTGGAGTTCTCGCGCCAGCGGGGCCTGTCCACCGACGGCCGCTGCAAGGCGTTCGCGGACGCCGCCGACGGCACCGGGTGGGCGGAGGGCGTAGGCGTACTGCTCGTCGAACGGCTCTCCGATGCCGAACGCCTCGGCCACCCCGTGCTCGCGGTCGTACGCGGCACGGCGGTCAACCAGGACGGCGCGTCCAACGGCCTCACCGCCCCCAACGGCCCCTCCCAGCAGCGCGTCATCCGCGCCGCCCTGGACGACGCCGGACTCAAGAGTGCGGACGTCGACGCCGTCGAGGCCCACGGCACCGGCACCACACTCGGCGACCCCATCGAGGCCCAGGCGCTCATCGCCACGTACGGGAAGGAGCGGGACGCGGAGCAGCCGTTGTGGCTGGGTTCGTTGAAGTCCAACATCGGGCACGCCCAGTCGGCCGCCGGCGTCGCCGGGATCATCAAGATGATCCAGGCGATACGGCACGGGGTGCTGCCCAAGACCCTGCATGTGGACGAGCCGTCGACGAAGGTCGACTGGTCGGCGGGAGCAGTCGAGCTGCTCACCGAGCGTCGCGCGTGGCCGGACGTGGACCGGCCCCGCCGGGCGGCCGTCTCGGCGTTCGGCGTCAGCGGTACGAACGCCCACGTGATCATCGAGCAGGCGCCGGCCGAGGCCGCCGGGGAGGAGACCGCCGCAGCGGATGCCGAACCGGGGAGCGTGCCGGGTGTCGTGCCGTGGCTTGTCTCCGCGAAGACCGGGAACGCCCTGCGCGCCCAGGCCGGGCGACTGGCGGACGCCGCCGGGGACTTCGCCCCGGTGGACGTGGCGCACACCCTGCTGACCTCGCGCTCGCTCTTCTCGGAGCGGGCGGTGGTGATCGCGGAGGACCGTGAGGGCTTCTCCAACGGTCTGCGGGCGCTGGCGTCGGACGGCCCGGCCACCGAGCTGGTGACCGGCACGGCGGACGTGGACGGCAAGACCGC
The DNA here is from genome assembly GCF_053610585.1 of Streptomyces sp. NPDC054887. Taxonomy (NCBI): domain Bacteria; kingdom Bacillati; phylum Actinomycetota; class Actinomycetes; order Kitasatosporales; family Streptomycetaceae; genus Streptomyces; species Streptomyces sp. NPDC054887. The sequence continues at coordinate 84,341 of NZ_JBSGYQ010000034.1, forward strand.
GTTCGTCTTCCCCGGACAGGGACACCAGTGGGCCGGCATGGGAGCCCAGCTCCTCGACGACTCACC